>JASJGW010000071.1:0-5460 GCA_033791305.1 Gammaproteobacteria bacterium
GTTCTCCGATGTCCTTGCGGGGCTTCTGCTGGGCCTGGTCTGGGTCGCATTGATTGGTATTGCCTACGACCGCCACCCGGCACCTCGCCTGCCGGTAAAGCGACTGCTGGGGATCACCGCACTGTTGCTGGTCATTACCGGCAGCTGGCAAACTCAACAACATTTCAAACAGGAACTTGCCCATTACGCCCCCCGCGTACCCATACACAGAATCACCCTGTCGACCTGGAAAACCAGCGGCTGGGCGCAGCTGCCTGCCTACCGGGTAGACCTTGAGGGCCAGGACAAACAACCCATGAACTTCCAGTGGGCAGGCACACTGGAGACCCTGAAAACCACACTGCAAACACTGGGCTGGAAGTCCCCGGCCTCATTAAGCCCCATGAATGCCATCAGCTGGCTGGCACCGGATCCCGATATTACGGCACTGCCGATACTGCCCCAGGTTAATGACGGCCAGCATCAGAGCCTATTACTGGTAGGACCACGGCTGGCAAACAAAAACAGGCTCATCATCCTGAGCCTGTGGCCATCAGAACTGGAATTACTTCCCGGCAACACCCCGGTATGGGCTGGCAATATTACCTACCTGCGCCTGGAAAAAGACCTGCCGCTCATTACCTACCTGCGCACAGGCGCAGACTTCGATGCACCGCTGACGCAGCTGACGAAAGCGCTGCTCAACAGCAACCGGATTCGGTTGGCACAGCGCCACCGGCCCGTGGCCGCTGAGCAGGTACAGTGGCAAGGCAATGTCCTGCTGGCATGGTGATCAGCCTGGTAGGTAATCAGGCCGACAGCTTGTCGAGCAGTTTCTGGTGTATCCCGCCAAAACCGCCATTGCTCATCACCAGTATGTGATCACCGCTATGCGCAACCTGCATCACCCCGGCAACAATGGCATCCACGGAAGTACTTACCTCCACCGGCACCGCCATGCCTCGCACCAGGTCCGCCAGCGACCAGTCCAGCTCGGCGGGTTCATGTAACCAGATAAAGTCGGCCCCCTGCATGGAAGTGACCAGCGTATCACCATGCACCCCCATGCGCATGGTGTTGGAACGCGGTTCCAGCAACAACAGGATACGTGCAGCACCCACACGCCGGCGCAGGCCTTGCAGAGTGGTCGCTATGGCAGTCGGGTGGTGGGCGAAATCGTCATAAACCGTCACCCCATTAACTTGCCCGCGCAGTTCCATGCGGCGCTTGACGCCCCGGTACTCACCCAGCGCTGCTACCGCCTGCTTAACCGGCACCCCGGCATGACGGGCAGCGGCAATCGCGACCAGCGCATTGTGGATATTGTGGTCACCCAGCTGTTCCCAGTTCACCGTGCCGACGACATCACCTGCCAGCATGACATCAAAGCAGTAGCCATCATCCGTCTGTTTGCGAACCTGCCACTGCGCATCGCCACCACTTGACGAGACCGTCTCAACCGGTGTCCAGCAACCGCACTCAAGCACCTCGCCCAGATTGGCATCATCGCCGTTGCTTACAATCAATCCATTGCCGGGAACAGTACGCACCAGGTGATGAAACTGGGTCTGGATTGCCGTGAGATCAGGGAAGATGTCCGCATGATCAAACTCGAGATTATTCAACACCAGGGTACGCGGGTGATAATGGACAAACTTGGAGCGCTTGTCGAAAAACGCGGTGTCATACTCATCCGCCTCGACCACAAAAAACGGGGCTGACCCCAGCCGCGCCGAAATCCCGAAATTCCGGGGCACACCGCCAATCAGAAACCCGGGCGACAGGCCGGCATATTCAAGAATCCAGGCAAGAATGCTGGCGGTGGACGTCTTGCCATGAGTCCCGGCCACGGCCAGCACCCAGCGGTCCTGCAACACATTTTCGGACAACCACTGCGGTCCGGAGGTATAGGTCAGTCCCTGGTTCAGCGTGTGTTCAACGGCCGGGTTACCGCGTGACATGGCATTGCCGATCACCACGCAGTCCGGCGCTGGATCAAGCTGCGTTGCAGCGTAGCCTTCGGTTAGAGTGATACCCTGTTCGGATAACTGGGTGCTCATGGGCGGATAGACATTGGTATCCGACCCGCTCACCTGTACGCCGTGTTCGCGTGCCAGCAGCGCAATGCCGCCCATGAAAGTCCCGCAAATACCCAGAATATGAATACGCATTCAGACAACCTGTTGTGGAAATAGGGTTGCGACAATCTGCATGCTCACCAGCGCATACAGCACGGCGGCACCCAGCCCGATGGCAAATGAGGTCGACAGGGCATGGCGCATGACATGGGCCATGACAAACAAATTCCAGATCAGCAGCAGCAACCAGAAACCGCCCAACAGCGCCGGCACCTGATCAGCCGGTTGACCCGGATCCACCAGCAGCACCAGTGGCAGGGCAAACAAACCCATCAGGCAGCCGCTGCCTGCCAGCGCTGACAGGGCCTGGTTAATGCGTTCGGTTTTGCTTTTCAGGTAGAGCAACAAGGTCACGAAACCAGCCAGCATGCCGGTATCAACAACCGCCAACCGGGCTGCATCCGTGACGCCGAAGGACGGTGCAGCAACCAGCAATGAAACCAGTGCATAGCAACCCAGGGAAAACCCCAGAAAAAACCTGGCGGCCGGCAGATCTTGCGGCCCTCTGCGTAACAGGCAGATATCAAACCAGGCTCTGATCAGTTGCAGCATCGGGAGATGTTTTTGCCACGGAATCCGTGGTCATTAATAAAAAATGGCCACTCAGCTTGAAAGAATACTAGCGTTTCTTGCGCGCGGCCTTTTTCTTTTTGGCGACAGGTCTTTTCTTTGCCGCCACCTTCTTCTTGACTGTCTTCCTGGTGGCGGCCTTTTTCGCCGTCACTTTTTTCTTCGCTACAACCTTCTTCTTGCTTGCTGCCTTTTTCTTCACGGCCTGCTGCTTGACCGTCTTCTTTGCAGTGGCCTTCTTCACGGCCTGCTTCTTGACGGCGACCTTCTGCTTGCTTGCTACCTTTTTCTTTACCGTTTTTTTCACTACTTTCTTCTTGGCCGCCTTCTTGGTAGCAGCCTTTTTCGTCGTCACTTTCTTCTTCGCAGCAGCCTTTTTCGCGGCCGCTGCCTTCTCTGCCTTGCTGGCGCGATGCTTGGCAAAGGCGGCACGAATTGCATCCGTGCGGGTTTCGTTATTGATATTGGCCTTTACATCTTCCACGACCTTCACCACCGCCTTGAAGATGTCAGCAACCTCGCCAACACCCTGCACGGTACGCAACTCGCCCTTTTCCTTATAATATTCGACCACCGGCAGGGTATGCGTCTCAAATACCCGCAAGCGGTTACCGATCGTTTCCTCATTGTCATCGCCACGATGCCGTAGTCTGCCGCCACACTCGTCGCAACGCCCTTCAATATGCGGAGGGGCATAGTAAACGTTATACATTTGACCACAGGACAGGCAGGTACGCCGCCCGACCAGGCGTTGAATCAGGGCATCGACATCCACCGCTACCAGCAGCGACAGGTTTAATGGCCGCCCCAGACTGGTTAGCAACTGGTCAAGGGCCTCTGCCTGTTGCAGATTCCTGGGAAAACCGTCCAGAATGAATCCCTTACGTGCATCCGGACGGGTGTCGCGTTCCTGTATAATACCCTGGACAACGTAATCACTGTCCAGTTGCCCGGCATCCATGGCAACTTTGGCCTGGCGGCCAAGCAGAGAGCCCTCAGCCACAGCATCACGCAGCATGTCACCTGTCGATATTTGTGGCAGCTTGTATTTCTCGACAAGAAGTTTTGCCTGCGTTCCCTTGCCTGAACCGGGCGCACCCAGCAGTACAATTCTCATGGTGTGATCGAGTCCTCTAGTGTGTTGATTATATTGACTTCCTGTAACACGGAAGATTTTTTCAATGCAGACATAGTTTTATTTACGTGGCCGTAGCGCAAAGCAGCGTTTAAGCTACCCTCTGCCAGTGGTAGAAGTCAACGAAGTTCATGAAATAAATCAGGTTTTGAGCTAGAATCTGGCGCCCCGGGTAACATTCACCCGGCCAGGCAAGTAACCCGGCACATTATATATGAGCGATATTGAAGATTACACGGAAAGTGAGCTGTGGATCATCAAGGCCACACTTGAAGAGCGCTATGGCGAAGCCATCGAGCCCATGCTGGCAGATACCGAGTTGCGCCTGAACCCCTATGCAACCGAATTGACGCCGTGTCCGGCGGCCTACTGGGAACATCAGGGTTGTCATTTTATCATCTGTAAAAGCGGCGATTCACGCTACCGCTGCCAGTTCTATTACCGTGTCCACAAGATGTACGGCACCGGCGTTGAAGAGTATGACGACCTTTCAGAATGTGTGGTGACGTTATTGCAAGTACAGTCTGATTACGCGTCCTCCCAGGGCGACAGCAACGCATCAACCACCTGAACCAAATTTAACCAGCAACAGTACAACCCCCGAGGGAGAGCAAGCAATGGCAAAAGCAACAGAGAAAAAGAATGCGTTCTACGCACAGTCCGGCGGTGTTACCGCTGTCATCAATGCATCCGCCTGCGGCGTAATCGAGACCGCACGCCAGCACAAGGACAAGATCGGCAAGGTCTTTGCCGGTCGCAACGGCATCATCGGTGCACTCACGGAAGATCTGATCGACACCAGCAAGGAAGGCGTACGCGCCATCGCCGCACTACGCCACACCCCAAGCGGCGCCTTCGGCTCCTGCCGCTACAAGATGAAAAGCCTGGAGGCCAACAAGCGTGAATATGACCGCCTCATTGAAGTCTTCGCGGCACACAACATCGGTTACTTCTTTTACAACGGTGGTGGCGACTCGGCCGACACCTGCCTGAAGGTGTCACAGCTTTCCAGGGCCACCGGTTACCCGATCCAGGCCATCCACGTACCAAAGACCGTGGATAACGACTTGCCGATTACCGATAACTGCCCGGGATTCGGTTCAGTGGCGAAATACGTCGCCGTTTCCACCAGGGAGGCAGCACTTGACGTGCTGTCGATGTCAAAAACCTCAACCAAAGTATTCATACTGGAAGTAATGGGCCGACATGCGGGCTGGATTGCTGCTGCCGGTGGGCTGGCCGGATCAGCGCCGGGCGATGCGCCACATATTATCCTTTTCCCGGAGATACCTTTTAAGAAGCGTGCTTTTCTTAAGCGAGTCCGGGAATGCGTAGAAAAATATGATTATTGTGTCATCGTGGTCAGCGAAGGCGCCAGTTATGCGGACGGCCGCTTTCTTGCCGAGGCCGGAACCGTCGATGCATTTGGTCACGCACAGCTTGGCGGCGTAGCACCCGTGGTAGCAGGCATGGTGCGCGACAAACTTGGTTACAAATACCACTATGCAGTTGCAGATTATCTGCAGCGTTCAGCTCGCCACATTGCATCCGCCACTGATGTCCGCCAGGCCTATGCGGTAGGTGTCGCCGCAGTCAAAATGGCACTCGCCGGCGAAACCGCCGTGATGCCGGTAATCA
>JASJGW010000072.1:0-3710 GCA_033791305.1 Gammaproteobacteria bacterium
CGCAAAATTGACAAACCGGAACATCCTCGAAATGCATTGGTGTCCGACATTGGACGTCTGGAAGCTGAATATACGGCCGCATCGATGCTCGACAACATATCCGAGGCAAAAATCAACCAGTTTCTGCGCGGAATTACCGAGAATATGGAATCCCTGAGCCGGGAAGCCCTTAAGGACTTCCTGACGAACGTGATTGGCCAAGTCTCGCTAGACCCGGCCACTCATGTATGCCAGATCAATTACCGTATTGGCATCAATCTGGGGGGAAAGGTGGCGTCCCCAAGGGGATTCGAACCCCTGTTGCCGGGATGAAAACCCGGTGTCCTAGGCCGTCTAGACGATGGGGACTAGAAACATTAAACAGAAGAACCAATGTTAGCGCCAATACACGGTCCTTCTTTCAAAATCCGGTAGCAAAGTTGGCCCTGTTACCGATTATTCAATATGGTGGAGCCAGGCGGGATCGAACCGCCGACCCCTTGCATGCCATGCAAGTGCTCTCCCAGCTGAGCTATGGCCCCAAAACGAAGCGCGCAATTTACGTCAGGCGCCTCTCGCTGTCAAGATAGGAACCGGTTATATCAGGGCCCTGCAACCTCTTAAGCGTATGAATGGCAGGAAAATACCCCGTCCTAGGCTTTTTGCTGTGCCTCAATCTTTGCCCAGGAGTCACGCAGTGTGACAGTACGGTTAAAGACCATTGGCACATCTGTTGGCTGGTGCAGATCCACGCAGAAATAGCCTTCCCGCTCAAATTGAAAACGGTCACCCGGCTTTGCCTCTGCCAGGGCTGGCTCAACGACACCCTGCGTAATGGTGCGCAGAGAGTCCAGGTTCATATATTCCCGGTAGTCCTTATCTTCTTTTGCAGCGTCAGGGGCAGGATGACTGAATAACCGGTCATACAAGCGAATCTCTGCCTCGACACCATATTCAGCAGACACCCAGTGAATAACACCCTTGACCTTGCGGCCTTCCGGGTTTGCACCCAGTGTGGCCGGGTCATGACTGCAATGCAGTTCAATAATCTCGCCTTTTTCATCCTTGATCACTTCATTACAGCGTATGACATAGGCATTGCGCAAACGCACCTCACCACCAGCAACCAGACGCTTGAATTTCTTTGATGCCGTTTCCTGGAAATCATTCCTGTCGATATAAAGTTCACCCGTAAACGGGACTTTACGCGCACCCATTGATTCATCCTGAGGGTGATTCGCCGCCTCCAGCTGCTCAACCTGTCCTTCAGCATAATCAGTAAGCACCACTTTCAATGGATGTAACACCGCCATACGGCGCGGAGAATTAATATTCAAGTCTTCCCGAATACAGCTCTCCAGCATCCCCATCTGTACTGTGTTTTCAGACTTGCTGACACCGATACGGTTACAAAACTCCCGAATAGACCCCGGTGTAAACCCGCGCCGGCGAAGACCCGCAATAGTCGGCATACGAGGATCATCCCAACCCTCGACAAACCCCTCGTCAACCAATGCCGTGAGCTTGCGCTTGCTCATCACCGTGTATTCCAGGTTCAGTCGGGAGAACTCGATTTGTTGTGGATGACAGGGCACTGAAACATTGCCCAGCACCCAGTCATACAACGGGCGGTGATCGGCGAATTCCAGAGTACATATCGAATGTGTGATATTTTCCAGCGCATCTGATATCGGGTGCGTAAAGTCATACATTGGATAGATACACCAGGCCTCACCGGTCTGATGATGTATCACCCCATGACGAATACGGTAAAGAGTTGGGTCACGCATATTCATGTTGGGCGAAGACATATCGATCTTTGCACGCAACACCCGGCTACCATCCGCGAATTCACCTGCGCGCATACGCTGCAGCAAATCAAGATTCTCGTCAGTATCGCGGTCACGATAGGGACTGGGCTCTCCGGGCTCGGTCAGGGTACCACGGTATTGGCGCGTTTCCTCTGCTGTCAGGTCACACACATAAGCCTTGCCCGCCTTGATTAACTCGATGGCAAAATCATACAGCTGTTCGAAATAGTCGGATGCATAAAACAACCGGTTGCCCCAGTCATAACCGAGCCAGCTTACATCCTTCTTGATTGATTCAATGTACTCAACGTTTTCCTTGTGCGGATTCGTGTCATCAAAACGCAGATTACAGGCACCCTGATAATCCTCAGCAATCCCGAAATTTAGACAAATCGATTTCGCATGACCAATGTGCAGATATCCGTTTGGTTCAGGCGGAAACCGTGTTACCACCCTGCCGTCATTCTTGTTAGCCGTTAAATCGCTGTCTATTAGTTGACGAACAAAGTTACTCGTTGTTACTGTTTCGTCACCATTCATGATCCGTTTTCTTCCACTCGTTTGTTAATATAGGCAAGCGCCTTGTCGATACGCCGCAGACTGGCCTCGCGACCAACCAGGTCCAGCGTTACATCAATACCTGGCGATGCGGCTCTCCCCGCGACGGCCACCCGCAACGGCTGTGCCACCTTGCCCATATTAAGGGCAAGCGATTCCGCCACATCGATAACCACCTGGTGCAGTTTTTCCTCATCCCACTCTTCCAGTGTTTCCAGCCGGTCGCGCACCTGTTGCAATGGTTCCCGTGCTGCGGCCTTCAGGTGCTTTTTAGCAGCCTTCTGATCAAACTCATCGAAGTCACGGTAAAAGAATGCACTGATTTCGGCCATCTCGACCAGGGTCTTGGCCCGTTCCTGTTGTTGACGGGCCACCTCGACAAGGTCCGGCCCCTCCGTCGGATCAATTCCCATGTCGCCCATAATCGGACTTAACAAGCGGGCGATCCTTGCAGGTTCTGACTGCTTTATATAGTGCTGATTAATCCATAACAGTTTTTCGGTATTGAAGGCCGATGCTGCCTTGTTGACATTTCTGATTTCAAACAGCTCAACCATCTCATCCAGCGTAAAGAGTTCCTCATCACCGTGTGACCATCCCAGGCGCACCAGATAATTTAGCAGCGCCTCTGGCAATATCCCCTGGTTACGGTATTCCATAACACTGACCGCACCATGACGCTTGGACAATCGCGCCCCGTCATCGCCGAGGATCATCGGTACATGCGCATAACGTGGCGGCTCCTTGCCAATTGCCCTGAGGATATTTATCTGGCGCGGTGTGTTATTCACATGGTCATCGCCACGAATCACGTCGGTAATCCCCATGTCAAGGTCATCAACCACCACCGTGAGGTTATAGGTTGGCGAGCCATCGGTACGTCGTATAATCAGGTCATCAAGTTCGTCATTCCGGAAAATAATTTTTCCGCGCACCATGTCGTCGACAACAACACTGCCTTCATTGGGGTTGCGAAACCTGATGACGTGCGGTTCCGCGGCATCAACCATCGCGCCCCGGCAATGCTCGTCATAACGGGGTTTTTCCTTGCGTTGCAGCTGCCCTTCCCGCAATTCTTCCAGCCGTTCTTTCGGGCAACTACAGCGGTAGGCCAGTTTTTTCTCCAGCAGTTCCTCGATCACCTCGTTATACCGTTCAAATCGTCTGGTCTGGTAAAACGGGCCTTCATCATATTCAAGCCCCAGCCACGTCATCGCTTCCAGGATGGCGTTAATTGACTCTGTTGTAGAACGCTGTAGATCCGTGTCCTCAATACGCAATACATACTTCCCGCCGTGCTTGCGGGCATGTAACCAGGAAAACAGGGCAGTCCGTGCACCGCCGACATGCAGATAGCCCGTA
>JASJGW010000073.1:0-15428 GCA_033791305.1 Gammaproteobacteria bacterium
GTCATGTCACACTTGCAGACCTTTGACGCATGCACATAGCGATTCAAACAACCGCCAAATTCCCTGACACTTTCTGTACGTTTCATCATGCCATTCCTAGAACAGGATCACAGAGCGAATGCTTTCACCGCTATGCATCAAGTCAAAGGCACGGTTGATGTCTTCCAGCGGCATGGTATGCGTTACCAGGGCATCCAGTTCAATCTCGCCATTGAGATAGCGATCAACATAACCGGGAAGTTCAGTTCGCCCTTTTACACCGCCAAAGGCGGTACCTTTCCAGGTTCGCCCGACAACCAGGTTGAAAGGTCGAGTAGCAATTTCCTGTCCTGCGCCTGCCACACCAATCACCGTTGAGACACCCCAGCCCATATGGGTGCATTCCAGTGCTTCCCGCATCACATGCACATTGCCAATGCACTCAAATGAGTAATCCGGCCCACCATTAAAGGTGTCTTGCAGGTACTCAACCAATGATCCGTCCAGACCGTCAGGGTTAACAAAATCCGTTGCCCCCAGTTGTCGGGCAAACCTGAACTTGTCAGGGTTAATATCAATACCGATAATGCGTTCAGCACCCGCCATCACTGCCCCCTGAATGCACGACAGGCCAATGCCTCCCAGGCCAAATACTGCAACTGTTGAGCCCGCTTCAACTTTTGCGGTATTCAATACAGCACCTATACCAGTAGTGACGCCACACCCCAGCAGGCAAACTTTTTCCAAAGGAGCTGCCTTATTGATTTTTGCCAGGGCAATTTCAGGAACAACGGTATATTCAGAGAAGGTTGAACATCCCATATAATGGAAGATGTCTTTACCCTTTTGAGAAAAACGGCGTGTGCCGTCCGGCATATAGCCTGTCCAGACGGTTGCAGCGATAGACTGGCAGAGATTGCTTTTGCTTGACTTGCAATATTCACATTCGCCGCATTCCGGAATATAAAGTGGAATAACATGATCACCCGGTTTCAAACCGTTTACACCAGGGCCGCACTCAACCACTTCACATCCCCCTTCGTGACCAAGAATGCAGGGAAAGGCACCTTCCGGATCATCGCCTGACAGCGTAAAAGCATCGGTATGACAAACCCCGGAAGCATATACCTTTAACAGGACTTCACCCGCTCGCGGGCCCTGCACTTCAACCGCTTCTATAACGAGTGGCCTGTTGGGCTCCCATGCGACAGCTGCTTTACATTTCATCTAGACAAACCTCCTGTAATCTTCCCTGCTTGTACAAAACACCATTTTGGCTGCCAGGACTGACCATTTTGCCAAGTATTGACCTATAGCCAGTACTACACCAAACCCCATCATCACAGTATTGTGACTCGTGGCGTAGAGGATCTGTCAGTGTATAATTAAAGCGCCTTTGCGAGAAGGATCAAAGTGCCAGCCCGGGGTAAATATCGTCATGAAGAAACTCAAAAACGAGGCACAGTTGCTCAAGGAAGCCATCCGCGCCGGTATCGAATACGGTGAACAGCGTGGCGTGGTGGAGTTCGAGGCCACTGATACGCAGAACGACAAAATCGAATATATCTACAAGCTGCTGGTCCACGACAAGGTCATCCAGCCACTGGCCCTCGGCCAGCAGAGCCTGCCAAACATGCGGCACAAGCTGGCACTGTGGATATCACGCAAGTTGCCTGCCGATCATCCGCTACTAAAGTAGGAGAATGTCGCAGTACATTTTCTCCATATATTCAGACGTAAATACCCTTGACGCGCTTTCTTTTGATCAGGTCAATATAACGCCTTGCGAAAGGAATGGTCGTTCGCCCGACCACACACTCATTATTTAATCCTTTCATAAGCTTGCAGAACAACACTGCTTGCCCCGGCTGAATTGTCACCGTCTTGCGACAGTAGAAACAGGATTACAAACAGGATATTAGCGATCCAGCAGAATTCCTGTCTCCTGCGAGCGACGCTCGCCCTCGCTCCAGATCACGGTCGGTTCACTATCCCCCTGTATTTCAGATCTATTTTAACACTGGAACGGCCCTTGCTCTAAAGTTGGGCACGCAAGTGCTCTGCGTATTTAACAGGCAAGTTTCAACCAACATAAGGAGAAAACCATGAAGAAGCAGATTTTGAGCGCGGTATTTATCACCCTCATCAGCGCTACTGCACAGGCAGAAGACAGCGCAACAATTCCTTTTAACGAACTGGATACCAACCACGATGATGCGCTGAGTGCCACCGAAACCGAGGCATTGCCGGAGCTCGCAACACAGTTGAGCCAGCTGGATATTAACGGTGACGGTCAGTTGAATCGTGCCGAGTATGCTGCCTACGAGATACCGGCACCCGCCGCAGGCGTCAACTAGCAAGCTGCTAGCACACCCTCCCCCTCCAGACCATTGTACAGGGAAGACAATGGGGTGTGTCTGCTGTCACGCCAGTCAAACAGGGATGTAACATGAGGTGGCGGTCGTTGACAGCCGCCACCTCGTTTTTTTATATACTTTATAACATCATCAGCTTGACAGTTTTAGTCATTCTGCTTATCAACAAAACTTTCGAGTTGAGTTGCGGCACATTTTATAGCGCCGTCAATCTCAAACGAATGTCATGCATTTTTGTCTGACCATACGGCAAATTCGTTGCCGCTTGGCTCAGTAAAGTGAAAGCGACGGCCACCAGGAAAAGAGAAAATTGGTTTCACAATATTACCATTGGATTTTTCTATTTTGGCCTGGGTTGCCTCAATATCCCGGCTATAGAACACAATCAATGCTGCGCCATTATTTGTAGATGAACTTAATTCAGCTTTAAAGAAACCGCCATCAACACCCTGGTTGGAAAAAGCAGTATATTCAGGGCCGAAATCTTGAAAGGACCACCCGAATGCCTGTGTAAAGAATTCCTTTGTTGCCTGAATGTCTTTAGCAGGAAATTCAACGTAATTTATTTTTTCATGTTCATGCATTTCGTAATCCCTTTGTTATGCCTAACAGTGAGCAAACATCATTGGTACTATTGCCAACAGCAGCTGACAGCAGGTGGTTATTGAAGACATGGAGATTCTGAATAATTCGTCATTACGGAAAACAAAGGATCCTGCAAGGGCACCCTTCGGCAACAAAACAATCTCCATGGAACAGACTTCGTGACAGGGGATCGTATTTTCCCTAGTGTTTCTTTTTTACATGCCGCATCAGGCGGCTCTTGCGCTTGACCTGACGACCCGTCAGCTTGTTCCTGCGTCCCTTGTAGGGATTGGTACCGGTTTTGAATTCTATCCGGATGGGCGTACCGGACAATTTCATTGCCGCACGAAAGGCATTTTCCAGGTAACGTTTATATGTTGCGGGTACGCGCTCTGTCTGGTTTCCATGGATAACAACAAGCGGCGGATTGCGGCCACCCTGGTGAGCATAACGCAGCTTGATGCGGCGACCGCGCACCAGTGGCGGCTGATGCGCCTGTACAATTTTTTCCAGAATTGCGGTCAACGCCGGCGTTGGCAGCTCCCGCATGGCAGAGGCATAGGCCTTTTCAATATGCGGAAACAAATCACCCACGCCCGAGCCGTGCAAGGCAGAGATAAAACAGGTCGTGGCAAAGTCGAGAAACGGTAGCCGCCGGTTCAGCTGCTCGACAATCATGTTGCGGTTATGTGCGTCCAGGCCGTCCCACTTGTTCACAGCAAGGATCAGTGCCCGCCCTTTCTCGGCAATATAGCCGGCAAGACTGGCATCCTGCTCGCTGATCTCCAGCTGTGCATCCAGCACCAGGATAACGACGTGCGCGGCATCGATCGCCTGCAGTGTCTTGATGACACTGAATTTCTCGATCGCCTCACTGACGCGAGCCCGACGCCTGACGCCAGCAGTGTCAATCAGGGTATAGGCCGTTCCATCACGTTCAAATGGAATAAAAATACTGTCACGAGTGGTGCCCGGCATATCAAAAGCCAGCACCCTTTCTTCACCCAGGATACGATTGATCAGCGTGGACTTGCCAACATTCGGGCGCCCCACCACGGCAACCCGGATACGGTCATCATCCGCAGCTTCCGCAGACACTTCAGGAAATGCCTGCAGTAGCGTCATGGCAGCCTTTATCAAGGCAGTCACACCACGACCATGGGCGGCAGCAATCGGTTGCGGTTCCCCCATCCCCAGCGCGAAAAAATCTGCCATGGCGGTACCGGCATCGACACCATCAGTCTTGTTAACCACCAGCAGCTGTAACTTGCCGGTACGCCGCAGGGCGGCTGCGATAATCTCGTCTCCAGCGGTCAGTCCGTCACGACCGTCGACCATGAAAAGCACCAGGTCTGCCTCTTCGATGGCCTGCCATGACTGTTGTGCCATCAGGCCTTCAAGATCATCCGTGTCACCGGTCAGCCCACCGGTATCAATAACAATAAACGGGCGTTCACCAATCTTGCCATCACCATACTTGCGGTCCCGGGTCAGGCCCGGGGTATCGGCAACCAGCGCATCACGAGACCGGGTCAGGCGATTAAACAGCGTTGATTTTCCGACGTTGGGACGTCCAACAAGTGCGATGACCGGTAACATGGGCGTGTATCAGGGTTCGGGAAAGGCGTTCGGTAAAACAACCGGGTAACTGCCCGCTTATTCTTCCGGCAAGACAAAGGCCGCCAGCTTACCGGAATTGCCGTACACATAAAGAACATCATTCCTTGTCAACAACCTTGAACTGATGCCCTTGCCGTCAACCTTTACACGTGCCGCAATATGCCCGTCGTAGCGTGACAGCAGATGAACATAGCCCTCGAAATCACCCACAGCAACATAATCTCCAAACGGTTCCGGCGCCGTCAGCCCCCGATTATTTAGGGTTTCCACCATCCACTCGGAGGCACCGGTGCTGCGTGACAGGGCCCATACTTGACTCTGTTCGTCTGTCACGTAGACCTGCGAAAAATCCACACCCAGGCCAACATTGGATGACATGTCCCGCGTCCAGCCCGGACTACCGTTTTGTATATCAACCACAGCAACACGCCCCTGGTAAGTGGTAACGTACACCGCACTGCCGACAATGATCGGATCACCGTCAATATCCACCATACGGTCAATTTCCGAGCTGCCCTGCGGAATGGTGATGCTTGTTTCCCAGACATCAAAACCCTTTTCTGCACTTAACGCAGCCAGCTTGCCATTGGCATACCCGACAACCACCAGCCCATGCTGTACTGCCGGTGTGCTGGTACCGCGTAGCGTCAGTACCGGTATAGAACGATCATGCACCCATATTTCATGACCATCCTCAGCATCCAGCCCGGCCACGTTGCCATCAACTGTTTGCACGATCACCTTGTCCAGATCAATTTGCGGGACCGATAGAACCTCACTGCTGACCTCGGTCAGCCACAACTGTGTCCCGTCAACGGCACTCAGTGCCAGCACCTCTGCATCACTGGTACCCACCAGCACGATCCCCTCACCGGTACCCGGGCCTGCAGATATCGCCACCCCTGTTTTTACCGACCAGTTTTCCTTGCCGGTTTCGGCATCAAATGCGGCTACCCGTCCCTTGCGGTTCGCAACAAACACCTGTGAGTCGTCAACGGCGGGGACAAGATTGATAAATTGCTGATCATTGCCCACACCTACGCTGGCACTCCACAGCTTTTTCAGTGGCACCGGATCTTCAATTTCAACCAGTGGAGCAGGTGGCGCGGCGTTCTCTTCACCACCAAGAATACTTCTGGACCAGTCGCCCAATGTAGAGCAGCCAACCAGTAAACCGGTCAGCAGCCCAACCAGCAATAAAGCTGCAACCGCCTGCTTCACTCCTGCAGCGCTCCAGAATCAGCAGACACCACTTGTGTGCTCCGGTATTTCAGTTCCAGCAGATGCTGCCCGGGGGATCCGGCTGCGGTCGCCGCCAGCGCTTCCTGGTAGGCCTGGTTTGCTGCCGTCAGGTTCCCACGTGCAATATAAAGGTCTCCCCGAACCTCTGTATACAGCGGCTCAAAGGCATCTCCCTTAGCCACCTGGTTCAGCAGAGTTTCAGCTGCATCAAGGTTTTCCATTGCAATCAGGACACGGGCAAGCCGCAGGCGTGCTGTATCCAGCAGCATGTCCGACTTGCTGTTTTCAAGCACCCATTCCAGCTGTGCCTGTGCAGCCACCAGATCGCCGGCTTCAATCCTGACCTTGGCAAGTGCCAGTGACGCGAGCGCGGCATAAGGGGTGTCGCCGTACTCCGTCACCAGCACACCGGCCCTCTGACTCACCGCCATGGCATCACCGCCTGCCATGGAATTCATCAGTACCGTGTACAGATTCGATGCATTCTGTGCATTCTTTTCCTGCCAGGAGAACCACGCCTTGCCGCCAAACAGGACGGCCAGGCCCAGCACGACACCGGTAACAATCGAACCACCATTCTCGCTCCACCACTTCTTGATTTGCTCAAGCTTCTCGTCATCTGTCAAATTCACGTCCATCAATCACTCCAGTTACAAACATTCAAAAAAAGTAATTATAAAAATAAATTGGGTTCCCGCTCGCCAGGAGATCATCAAACCAGATCCAGCAGCTCGCGCAGTCGTGCCGGTACATCCTGCCGGGATAAAATTTCCTGGTCGAGCTTGCTGCGTAGTGGTTTCAGTATCAGGGTACCCTGTTCCGCCTCATCATCCCCCATCACCAACGCATACTCTGCCCCGCTCTTGTCAGCCCGTTTGAACTGGCTTTTGAAACTGCCACTGCCGCAGTTGCTCAGCAGCCGCAATTCGGGAAGCGCAGTACGCAAGGTTTCTGCGAAAACCATGCCTTCCTGCACGCCCCGGTCACCATTCAGGACAAGGTACACATGCGGCAAACTTGCCGTTTTCGTAGCACCAGCGGCCTGCAGCAGTGCCAGCAAGCGTTCCAGGCCAAGCGCAAACCCGAATGCCGGGGCCGGTTTCCCGCCGAGGTATTCTACCAGCCCGTCATACCGCCCACCGGCACATATCGTCCCCTGCGCCCCGAGCTGGTCTGTGACCCATTCAAAGACTGTTTTCGAATAGTAATCCAGCCCGCGAACCAGACGCGGATTGACCTCGTACTCCAGTCCGGCCCCGTCCAGCAACGTACACAATGCCGAGAAATGCGCGCTGGATTCCTCGTCCAGATAGTCCGGCAGCCTGGGTGCATTTTCAATCAGGGACTGCATATCGGGGTTCTTGCTGTCCAGGATGCGCAGGGGATTACTCGCCAGGCGCCGCCGGCTGTCATCATCCAGTGCGGCTTCATGCTTACGCAACCAGGTTACCAGTGCCGTGCGGTAGTCAGCCCGTGCAACCGGCGTGCCCAGGGAATTAATCTGCAGTACCGCACCTTGCAGGCCCAGTTTGTCCCACATGCGGGCGGTCATAAAAATCATTTCGGCATCGATATCCGGCCCGGCCATGCCAAATGCCTCAACACCGATCTGATAGAACTGCCGGTAGCGGCCTTGTTGCGGGCGCTCGTGGCGGAACATGGGCCCGGCATACCACAGCCGCTGCACCTGATTGTGGAGCAAGCCGTGTTCCATACAGGCACGTACACAACTTGCCGTGCCTTCGGGGCGCAATGTCAGGCTGTCACCATTGCGGTCGTCAAAGGTATACATTTCCTTCTCAACAATATCGGTCACTTCACCGATAGAGCGTTTAAACAGCTCGGTCTTCTCCAGCAGGGGCAGGCGGATTTCCCGGTAACCATAGGCATGCACAACATCACGCAATGTATCCTCAAGATACTGCCAGACGGATGTCTCCCCGGGGAGTATGTCGTTCATGCCTCGAACGGCCTGTAGGGTCTTGGCCATGTTTTACACGCGTATTATTTTAAGGATGTAAGTTGAACTGCCTGGCCGTTAATACACTGATAGTCGGCACATACCAGACAGGTCTTCCTGTTATTTGTTTAATGATCCGTTTCCTGTGGCAGCACCAGCTGATTTGCCGGCGGCAAATCGAGATGGCCCGGTGCCGGCTCCTCCACTGACTGCCCACGCAAAGCGATGAAGCGTTCGACAAAAGGATAAGTCAGCCATAGTATGGTCACTGCAAGCAGCAACAGGATAATGTTACGCAGCAGTCTGGCTGAGGGTAGCCGGATAAAGGATTTCTTCCTTTTTATAGCCACCACTGTCAGTGGCGGCAGCTCACCCGTACTCTCGGCATAATCACTGACCAGCTCGTCTTCCGGCAGTCCTGTCAGACGCGCATACCTGCGCAAATAGCCCTTCACAAAAATTGCTGCCGGCAAGGCAGCCTTGTCATCCTGTTCCAGCGCCTCAACCATACTAACGTCAAGCTTCAGCTCATCCGCCACGGCTTTAAGAGACAGTTCACGCTCTTTTCTGGCCGCAGACAGCCGTGCCCCCGGTGACATCCGGCCATTATCAACCACGCTTACACTGCCATCATCTTTCCGACCGGCGCTCACTTTCCCACTCCAGCAGCATTATCGCCTGCTCACTCTTCGGAAAATTCCTCCTGAGCAATATCGCATACCTGCCCGCGGCAGCAGAATCTCTTAGTGCAGACTCGGTCCGGACTGCAAGCCACAGGCTCTCGGGGGTATGCTTGCCAACATGCTGGAAACGCTCCAGGTAGGCCCTGGCACTCAGAAACTGGCCCGCCTCAAACTTGACAACAGCCATCTGCAGCAGCGCCGGTGCAAACTTCGGATCCACCTGCAGGGCCTGGCGGAAATACTGCTCCGCCGCCTTGGTATCCGGAATCCGCGTGGCACACAGGCCGGCGTTGGTAAGCGGCACCTGGGGTGCCGCATAGAAAGGATTATTTGCCGCCTTCATGAATTCCTCATTTGCTTGCTTGTAACGTCCCTGGAAGCACAGAAACTGGCCATAGTTATTCTGCTCCCTGGAATTCTCCGGATCGAGGCGCAAGGCTTTTTTGTAGTGTTTTTCCGCAAGACCGGCTTCGCCCACCCTTTCATACAGGACGGCGATCGCACCATGTGCTTGGGGAAGATCAGGATTCAGCTCCAGGGCCTTCTCCAGTTTGGTACGTGACTGTTCATAGTCGCCCTGGCGAAAATATTCGATGCCCAGCTCGGTATATGACGCGGCCGCCCTGGCGGCATTCTCTTTCTCATGCTTCCGATCCGCGGAGGATGTGCAAGCAGCCAGCATGACTGCCGTAACAACACATACAAGAAATTTTCCTGGCTTCATTGCCTCACCATACGGTTGTTCAACTGCCCGCGTTCCCGCCGCCGGGTCCGATCCATGAATTCTCCGGCAAGCTGACCACAGGCAGCATCGATGTCATCTCCACGGGTACGCCGTGTAATGGTAACAATCCCGGCACGGTTCAGTATCTCGAAAAAACGCTGGATACGATTACCGGAACTGCGTTGATAGCGGGTTTCGGGAAATGGATTAAACGGGATCAGGTTTACCTTTGCAGGCACCCCTTCAAGGCACCGTGCAAGCTGGCGTGCATGGGCATCCGAATCATTGACTCCCGCCAGCATGACGTATTCAAAAGTGACACGGCGTCTTCCCTCACCGACGTATTCCTTGCAGGCCTCCAGCAACTCACTGATCGGGTACTTCCTGTTCAATGGCACCAGTTGGTTACGCAGCAAGTCATCCGGTGCGTGCAGGGACACGGCAAGACTGACGTCACAATCTTCCCGTAACTGCCGCAGTGCCGGAATAACGCCGGCGGTGCTCAGGGTAATGCGGCGCTTGGAAAGCCCGAAACCATAGTCATCCAGCATAATACCCATAGCACGTACCACGTTGTCGTAATTCAGCAGCGGTTCACCCATGCCCATCATGACCACATTGGATATTCTGCGTTCGCCATCCACCGTCTGGCCAAGCGCCATCGCCGCCGCCAGCACCTGCGAGATGATTTCACCGGTAGTGAGATTACGGTTAAAACCCTGTTGTGCGGTGGAGCAAAAACTGCAATTCAGCATGCAACCCACTTGTGACGAGACACACAGGGTACCGCGGTCTGTCTCCGGGATATACACGGTCTCGATACAGTTACCATCCGCCATCTGTAACAGCCACTTACGGGAACCGTCATCCGACAGACTGTCTGAGGTGACTGTTGGCAGGCCGATGTCGGCAAGCTGCTGCAGATCGGCACGCAGCTGCTTGCTGATATTGGTCATGGCCCCGAAATCCGTCACCCCCTGACCATAGATCCATTTCATTAACTGTGTAGCCCGAAAGGATTTCTCGCCATGCTCGGCAAAAAACCCGACCAGGCCTGCGCGGTCGAGGTCAAGTAGATTGGTTTTGGCAATGGCGGTCATAGTGTAACGTGGCTAGCGGGTACGCGGGCAGAGTCCGTCTTCGCCAAAGAAAAACCTGATTTCCTCGGCGGCCGTCTCGGGCGCATCCGAACCATGCACGGCATTCTCGTCGACGGTGGTCGCGAAGTCCGCACGAATGGTGCCAGGATCGGCCTCCGCCGGATTGGTGGCGCCCATCAATTCGCGGTTCTTGCTGATGGCATTTTCACCCTCCAGCACCTGTACAATTACCGGGCCGGAGATCATGAAGCTGACCAGGTCGTTATAGAAAGGACGTTCCTTGTGCACGGCATAGAAACCTTCTGCCTGCTCCTTGCTGAGATGCAGCATTTTCGAGGCAACAATCTGCAGACCGTTTTTCTCAAAACGACTCACGATCTCACCGGTGACATTCTTGGCAACAGCATCAGGTTTGATAATGGAAAAAGTTTGTTCAATGGCCATGCAGGGCTCCGTATAAATGTTCAAAAGAAACCCGCCAGAAAACGGGGGCTTAGTGAATAATTTCAATCGGGTAGTTTAAGCTGAAGGCGGCCAACAGGCAATGACGCAGAGACTTTATTTATGGCTTTGGAGCGTTCACTGGTCGCCGGGGATAATTAGTCGATCTTCCTGAATCGTAAGCCCGTATTTCTTCAAACTGACAATAACGAATACCGAATCAACACGCTGAGAGCCAGTTTTTGTTTAATGGCCACGGAAAACACGGAAGATTAATTGCTTAAAAGAAATTTTTCCGTGGCAAAATAACCACATTCATCAGACTAAAGCGCTATCAGCAGCCTGTCGGAATCAGGAAAAGACGCGCTGGGCCGTCTCGCCAATCAATGCCGGATTGCGCACCACGTGAACACCCAGTTCCGCCATCAGGTCCATTTTGGCATTGGCGGTATCTGACTCACCCGAGATGATCGCCCCGGCATGTCCCATGCGTCGTCCCGGCGGTGCCGAAACACCGGCAACAAAGCCGACCACCGGCTTGCTCATGTTGTCCTTTGCCCAGCGGGCCGCCTCGACTTCCTGCTGACCGCCAATCTCGCCGATCATGATGACGGCTTCGGTCGCGGGGTCTTCCTCAAAGGCGCGCAGTACGGTGACAAAATCGGTGCCATTGACAGGGTCGCCGCCGATACCCACCGAAGTGGTCTGCCCCATGCCCCGCTCGGACATCTGCTGTACGGCCTCGTAATTCAAGGTACCTGAGCGCGACACCACCCCGATGCGGCCCGGGGTATAGATATGCGAAGGCATAATACCCACCTTGCAGGCATCCGGGGTGATGATACCCGGCGTATTCGGCCCGATAATGATCGCATTCTTGTCAACGGCATAGCGCTTCACCTTGACCAGGTCCTGCACCGGAATACCGTCGGCAATCACAACAACCACACCAATACCGGCCTCCAGCGCCTCCATAATGGCATCGGCCGCAAACGGCGGCGGTACAAAAATCCCACTGACATCTGCGCCTGTTTCTGCAACCGCCTGATGTACTGTATCGAATACCGGCAGCCCGAGATGTTCCTGGCCACCCTTGCCCGGCGTGACGCCGCCAACCACCGTGGTGCCATTCTTCATGGACTCTTCCGCATGAAAAGTCGCGTGCTGACCGGTAAAGCCCTGAATAATGACCCGCGAATGCTTATGGACAAACACGCTCATGCTGATGCCTCCAGTGTCGTCATCACCTTGGTGGCGGCATCATCAAGGTTGTCCGCCATGATAAACGGGAACCCTGATGCATCCAGGATGGGACCGCCCTTCTCCACATTGGTACCGGCCAGGCGGACAACAATCGGCACATTGATGTCCAGGTCACGCATGGCCTGCACCAGGCCCTCGGCAATCCAGTCACAGCGATTAATGCCGGCAAAAATATTTACCAGGATAATTTTTACATTTGGATCCTGCAGCACGATACGGAACGCATTGCCTACTTTCTCCGGGGAGGCGCCGCCACCAACATCAAGAAAGTTGGCCGGCTTGCCACCATGAAAACTGATCGCATCCATGGTTGCCATGGCCAGGCCTGCACCGTTCACGATACAGCCGACATTACCGTCGAGCGCAATGTAATTCAGACCATGCGCGCTCGCCTCGACTTCCTTGGTATCTTCTTCGTCAAAATCCCGCAGCTCGGTAATCGCCGGACGGCGATACATGGCATTACTGTCAAATGACATCTTGGCGTCCAGTGCCATAAACTTGCCATCATTAACTTCAGCCAGCGGATTAATCTCCGCAAGCAAGGCATCCTTTTCCCGGAAACATTTGTACAGGGCCTGCATCAGTTTGGCCGCTTCATTGATTTGCTTGCCTCTCAGGCCGATCCTGGCAGCAATCTTGCGGCATTGAAAACCGGCCAGGCCGATAGCCGGATCAACAGCTTCACGAATAACACGATCAGGATCGGTTTTAGCGACCTCCTCGATATTCATACCACCGGATGCCGAGGCAATCACGGTGATGCGTTGTGATGCCCGGTCAATCACCATGCCCAGGTAATATTCTTTCTTGATGTCACAGGCCTGCTCGACCAGCACGCGTTGTACCAGCCGGCCGGCCTCGCCGGTTTGCGGGGTAACCAGCTGCATGCCAATCATTTCATCGGTAAACTGTCTGACCTCATCCAGGGATGAAGCCACCTTGACACCCCCACCCTTGCCACGCCCGCCAGCATGGATTTGCGCTTTTACGACCCAGCGTTCGCCACCAAGTTCTTCGGCAATCGTGGCGGCATTATCGACGTTATGTGCAACACGACCATTCGGAACCGCAACGCCATAGCCCCGCAGTAATTCCTTGGTCTGATATTCATGAATATTCAAAAGACTTCTCCACTTGCTGATATATTTATTGACGGGCTGCGAGTGATTTCTCGATCTGCTCAGCCTTGTCCACCATCACCTGTGCCTGACGAATGGACGCCGCATCAATCAGACGACCATCCAGCGAGACCGCACCCTTACCCTGGGTCGCAGCTTCTGCCATTGCCACGAGGATACGGCGCGCCCGGTCAACTTCGGCAACCGGCGGGGTGAACACCTCGTTGGCGAGTTCAATCTGTGACGGATGAATGGCCCATTTGCCTTCAACACCCAGGGCGGCCACACTGCGCGAGACCGCCTTGAAACCGTCCGGGTCTGCATAATCACCAAACGGCCCGTCAATCGGCCGCAGTCCATAGGCGCGGCAGGCAACCACCATGCGTGAAATGGCAAAATGCCACTGGTCCCCCCAGTGACGCTCCCGTGTCCCTTCATTATCCGGATGCGTCAACATGTAGTAGTCGGGATTCGCGCCACCCATGTTGGTGGTGCGTGCCTGGGTTGAAGCCGCGTAATCTGCAACACCAAAGACCATGGCCTCCATCCGCTCCGGACAGGTCTGCGCAATGGCTTCCACGTTTGCCATGCCCAGTGCCGTTTCAATCAGCACATGCAGGTTTATCGGTTCGATCCCTTTCGCCGCTTCAATTTGTTCCAGCAGCGTTGAAACGAACAGAATATCGGAAGGTGTTCCCACCTTCGGAATGAGAATCGTATCGAGCTTGTCGCCAGCCTGTTCGACCACATCGACAATATCGCGGTAGCAGTAATGCGTATCCAGGCCATTGATACGTACCGAGACGGCACATTTGGACCAGTCAAGCTCATTTAATGCCTCGATAACATTCTTGCGGGCCTGGTCCTTGTCGTCCGGGGCAACGGCATCCTCGAGATCCAGGAATACCAGATCTGCGCCTGCGTTGGGGGCCTTTTCAAGCATGCGGGGATTACTGCCAGGGACAGCCAATTCACTACGATGCAGGCGATTTCTTACAGCCATGGATTACCTCTTTTAAAAATTAGATACCAGCCACAAATAAAGCGGTGAAGTCTCCTGCCCGGCCAGACCGGCAGCCGCGTAATATACAAGGTTGGGGCGTTTAATGGAATGTAACTGACGGCAACGCCCTGACTGGCGTCACAAACACACGCAAACAATTGCGAGCTTCCAGGCTGATTTTTGACTGCTTATTATATAGTTACAAATATTTCCTAAGATATTTGCTGATATGCATTACGGGTACAATCAGCTTCAACCGCTGGATGGCCTGCCTCTTCAGGTCAACAGCACATAAACAGCTCCAGCCAGTATAACCAGGGCAATCAGGTAACCATTGGCATTGTGCTCCCCCTGTTCCGGCGTGTTGTTCACGATATGCTCCATGGATTCATGTACCAGCTTGTCTATCGCTGCACGCCGCTGCTTCATCCGTTGCTGGGCCGCAATACGCAGCTCCTGCGCCTCACTGCAAACCGCCTCACAGGCCAGGTCATACTGCGCTTCTTCCGCCTCGTCGTCCTCACCATTCTCCAGCTTCAGCCACTGCTCTTCCAGAAGCATTAACTGCTGATCTTCATAGGCAGTGATTTCCTCGATCTCGCTGTCGTAGATCTGCTTGCATAACTTGCCGGCCGCCTCACCACAGCCATTTCCGGACCAGGCAGCCAGTTTATCTGCCGCGTAGGTGATGCCGGTCACAGCCCCGTCCTCGCCCCTGGTTTCAGTATAAAGATGCTTTGGAAGATGCAGCGCGAATGCGTCCATTTAACCTCCTGTTTATTGGCTGTTAGTCGCACCCCCATAATACAATATGTAGGGTGCACGGACATGATACGACACAAGAAGTGGTGTTGTCACCCGGCACGTCAATCTGCACCTAAAATAAATTGTCGGCAGGCGATCGCGTCACTCCCGGCATGGCCCAGGCCCGTCTCTCGGCCGGTTCCCGGTCTCACCTTCTCCATGCCTCCCGCGACGATGGACAGGATGCCCGATTGTCGTGGTGCACAGGGAAGTGCGGGAACGGCCGTACCTACGATGTACAGGGACGTACGAGTGTCACGAGAGGGCAGGATGCCCGAAGTGACCATCCCTGCAGGCAAAAAAAAGCCCCGCTACAAATAGCGGGGCTTTTTGGTACTACAGGGATTAGGCTGGCTTACATCATGCCGCCCATACCACCCATACCGCCCATACCACCCATGCCACCCATATCCGGGGCACCACCACCAGCATCATCTGCCGGGGCATCACCCACCATGGCTTCGGTGGTAATGATCAGGCCGGCAACCGAGGCTGCATTCTGCAGTGCAAAACGGGTCACCTTGGTCG
>JASJGW010000074.1:0-3391 GCA_033791305.1 Gammaproteobacteria bacterium
CACATCGCCTGTGGCGATGGCCTTAATTTGGCTGGGACGGCAGGATTCGAACCTGCGCATACGGGGATCAAAACCCCGGGCCTTACCACTTGGCGACGTCCCAATAAATCACCCAGCTATATATTCACTTGGGGCTGTTAGTTCTTACACCAATGCTGCCCGTAAGGGCGACAGGTTAACACCCCGGGCAACAAAGCTGGTCCAGCTTGCCGGAACCTGCCCTGCAACCACGTTTGCATTCGCTTCCGATTCAAACGCCGCAAATACACAGCCACCCGTTCCTGTCATCCGGGCAGGCGCATATAAATTCAGCCAGTCGAGTACTGCCGCCACCTCCGGGTATCTGTGCCGGACCACGCCTTCACAGTCATTTCTACCTGCACCCGCAAGGAGGTCGGGTATTCTCGTTCGGGGAGTGTCCCGTGTCAAACCCGGATCTGAAAAAATAGCAGCAGTTGATACGCTTACCCGCGGGTTCACCACCAAAAACCATGGCTCTGGCAAGATCACCGGTGTGAGGATCTCCCCCACCCCCTCGGCCCAAGCCGCCTGCCCGCGGACAAAAACCGGCACATCAGCACCCAGCCTCAGCCCCAGTTCGGCCAGTTCATCCAGTGAAAGATCCAGCCCCCATAGCCTGTTCAGCACCATCAGGGTAGTTGCGGCATCCGAGCTACCCCCGCCCAGCCCCCCGCCCGGGGGCAGCCTTTTGTCGTTGTAGACGGTAACACCGGCAGAGCTGCCCGCCACTTCCAGCAGCAATGCTGCCGCACGCACGCACAAATCAGCGACTGCCGGCACCCCGGCCGGTTCTCCTGCCAGCCGCACCTCACCGTCCGACCGCAGATCAAAATAGAGCCAGTCACCAAAGGTCAGGAACTGGAACAGTGTCTGCAACTCATGGTAGCCATCCTTACGCTGGCCGGTGATATGCAGCAGCAGATTGAGCTTGGCGGGTGCCGGCCAGGGACCACTGGCCGAGGCAGGAACATCAGAAATCTTCACGGCAAACGAACTGCGACATCACCCAGCTTCCACTGATCGATAATAATACGCACGGCAATATCAGCATGGAGCAGCTGCAGTTTCGCAGGCAAGAGAACATCACCAACCAACTGATAACGTTGGTAATTCACAGTCCACCCGGATTGTTCCAGACGGCGCAACTGACCCGCTTCATCCCGGGTTGCCTGTGCCTTGCCGGCTGCTGGCTCCGGCAAGCCCCTGATCCAGTAACGCAGCCCCCTGACTGGCAACTGCCAGCCGGTTACCTGTACCAGCAATGCATCCGCGTCCCGTGCAGCGAAGGTTTGCCCGTCAGCATCCACCAGTACAATACCCTTGGCATCACCGTTTAGCTGAAAGCCACCCTGTCCCAGCGGACCAGAGACCCTTAAGTAATACGTGTCAATCTGCTCCTGCCAGTACAGGCCGGCATGCCAGCCTTCCTCACCACGAGTGAGGGATACTCGGCCGTTGAGTTGCCAGGCAGTAATCGCTGCAGCGGACTGGCTGCCCCTGGGTGCAGGTGTTGTTGCACAGCCGGCCAATAACAGCACCGTCAGCAAACCCGCAAGGAATTTCATGGATTGTAGCGTTCAATAACCTTTAAAAGCATGGAGTTATCAGGCTCTGCCTCAAGCGAGTCTTTCCAGATCCGGCGTGCATCTTCACGGTCTCCCTGGGCCCACATGACTTCACCCAGGTGCGCACCAATCTCGCTGTTCCCGGTCATATCCCAGGCCTGTTGCAGGAAACTGCGGGCCTCATCCAGGTTACCCAGGCGGTAGTGCACCCAGCCCAGGCTATCGATAATTGCCGGGTCGTTCGGCTCCTGTTCATAGGCCTTGTTAATATAGATCAACGCCTCTTCGTAGCGATTAGTACGGTCTGCCAGCGTGTAGCCGAGTGCATTCAGGGTACGCGTGTTCTCCGGATCATTTTTGAGGATACGACGCATATCCCTTTCAGCGATTTCGAGTTTGCCCAGTTTCTCCGCGGTCAGGGAATGCGCATAAAGCAACTCCTCATTTTCCGGGCTGATTTCCAGCGCGGAACCATAGAGATTAAAAGCCGCCTCATGCATGCCCGCATCGGTGAGGACCTGGCCTTCGATCAGGAAGAAAGTCACACTTTGTTCCGGGTTTTTCTTTCGTAGCAACTGCATGTGATTCTGCATGGCATCCACCTTGCCCTGCCTGACCAGGATTTCTGCAATACGCAGTTGCGACTGGCTCCAGTAATCCCCCCCTTCGATCTTGCGATACCATTGCAGTGCAGTCGCGTCGTCACCCTGCTCAAGGGCAGAATAACCAAGGTAGTAATAGGCATTCTGTTCGTCCGGTCGCAGTTTCAACAGTTGCTGCAGATGCTTCTCACCGGTCTTGTACTGCTTTGTTTCCAGCTCCAGCAGTGCCAGCGAATACAGCCCTTCGGCATTTTCCGGCTCCAGCTCAACCACCCTGCCAAACTGTTTTCTGGCACCATCCAGGTCATCACCATCCAGTAGCATGCGCCCATAGGCAAAATGCAGCATGGTATTTTCCGGATGCATGCTGACCGCGGCATCCAGTACCCGGGTTGCTTCTGCCTTACGGTCCAATCGCACCAGGATCTGCGCCTTGAGGATCACGGCCGCCGGCAGTTGCGGGCTCAATTCCAGCGCCTTGTTTACAGCATCCAGCCCTTTCTCCAGTCGATCTGCATTCACCGCCATACGGCTCAATGCCATCCATGAATGCGGGTTTTCGGGGTGATGGGCAACCAGCTTCTCCATGGTTGTAACGGCTTCATCCTTGTTGGCGTCGCGCGCCAGCAGGGCCGTAGCCAGACGATAACCCTCTTCCGGATCATCAGAAGTACTGATCAGGTAATCCAGCTGCGTAATCGCTTCTGCAGTATCGCCAAGATGCAATGCCAGCACGGTCAGCGCCTTGTGAGCCTCCATATCATCAGGCGCCAGCTCCACCCAGCGGCGCGCTGCCCGCGTGGCAATATCATATTGCTTGGCATAGGAGGCAATTTGCACAGCACGCTCGGCGACACGGGGATCCCTAGCATTTTCAGCTGCTTGCAGATAATGCGGAACAGAAATATCCATTGCGCCACGCTGACCGGCAATCTCGGCCAGCAGGATGTCAAACATCAGGTCATCGGTGAGGATCTGCTCGGGCAATAGCGCTTCCTCGGTCGCTCCTGCAGGTCCTGCAGATGTTGCCTGCGGCGGCAGCTGCTGCTGCTCACCTGCCACATCCTGCATACTGGTCCTGTTACCGGACACCGCACACGACACCAGCGACGCGGCCATCAACAAAACGAGCCCGGACAGGCCAAATAATCGATTCAATCCAGTCATCAAGTCCTCCATCACTGCCATTCTAACAGCCTCATG
>JASJGW010000075.1:0-7437 GCA_033791305.1 Gammaproteobacteria bacterium
GCGCTGGTAACCCCGATGCGGGAGGATGGCGCTATAGATGAAGGTGGCATGCAGCGCCTGATCGATTTCCATGTCGACAACCATTCCGATGCGCTGATCGCTGTCGGTACCACCGGTGAATCCGCTACTCTGAACGAGGAAGAGCACTGTCACCTGCTGCGCCGCACCGTGGAGATGGCTGCTGGCCGCATTCCGGTGATTGCAGGCACCGGTGCAAACTCGACCCGTGAGGCGATTGATCTTACCCTTTGTGCAATGGATGCGGGGGTTGACGCCTGTTTGCTGGTTACCCCGTACTATAACAAGCCGACCCAGGAAGGATTGTACCAGCACTACAGGGCGGTGGCCGAGGCCGTGCCAGTGCCCCAGATTTTGTACAATGTGCCGGCGCGAACGGCCGTTGACATGCTGCCGGAAACGGTGGAACGACTCGCGCCGCTCGATAATATCATTGGTATCAAGGACGCCACCGGCAACATGGATCGTGCTCGCAGGCTCATTGCATGCTGCGGCGACCGGCTGGATATTTACAGTGGTGATGACGCCACGGCAATGGAACTGCTGTTGCTGGGTGGTAAGGGCAATATTTCGGTGACCGCCAATGTGGCCCCGCAGGCTATGCATGACATGTGTGCAGCGGCACTCGCGGGTGACCGTGAATCGGCCAGCGCCATCAATGCACCCCTGGAAGGTCTGCATGAGTATCTGTTTATCGAATCGAGTCCGATTCCGGTTAAGTGGGCGTTGTCTGAAATGGGCCTGATACCCGCTGGAATACGCCTGCCGCTGACGCCTCTGGCCAGTGAATATCATGACACTGTTCGGCAGGCTCTCAGGCAGGCTGGCATCATTGAATAGTCAGGAAAATGCATATGCAACGAGATAAATTTGACAGGTCTGCCCTCGTGGTGATTGCCGGCGTCCTGCTGCTATCGGCATGCAGTGTGATGGATAAGACCGTACCGGGTCGCAAGAAGGTTGATTACAAGAAGAGCGAGACCATCCAGTCGCTTGAGGTCCCGCCTGACCTGTCTTCGAATACGATCAATGATGCGCCGGGTTCCCTCGATGCGGCAGGTACGACGTATTCAGAATTCGGTGCAACCCTGCCGGAAGGTGGTGGATCCACCGTGTTGCCGGACCAGGGCAACATGCATGTCGAACGTGACGGTAACCAGCAGTGGCTGGTTGTGCAGGGAGCACCGGCGCAGGTGTGGCCAAATGTGAAGGAATTCTGGCTGGAGGAGGGTTTTCTGATCAAGATGGAGGACCCGCGAGTCGGTATTCTTGAAACCGGCTGGTCGGAAAATCGTGCAGACATACCGGATGGTGTGATTCGGGGCTTGATCGGCAAGGTCGTCGATTCTGTATATTCATCAGCGACCCGCGACCAGTACCGGGTGCGGCTGGAACGTGGTATCGAGGCTGGCACCACTGAAGTTTTCCTGACACACAGGGGCGTCGAAGAAGTCGTGCAGGGCGGGATGGAGGACGGCAATACGGTGTGGCAGCCGCGGCCGACGGATCCGGAACTGGAGGCGGAAATGCTCAAGCGCCTGATGGTCTACCTGGGTGTGGAGGAACAGAAGGCGCAGGCGATGGTGGCACGGGAGAGCGGGCCAAAGGTGCGTGCGCAGATGGTAACCAATGACAGTGGCAGTCTGTTGCTGGTGAACGAGGATTTCTCACGTGCCTGGCGACGCACCGGTGTGGCACTTGACCGGGTCGGTTTTGCCGTGGAAGACCGTAATCGTTCCGAAGGCACGTATTTTGTCGTCTATAACGATCCCCTGGCTGACCAGAACAGTGACGGGGTGCTGAGCAAACTGGCATTCTGGTCCTCGGATGAGGAAGCTGGCGGGGCACGTTACCGGATTGTGTTGCAGGCCAATGGGCCCGTAACCCATATCATTGTCAATGACGCCGATGGTGATCGGGATAGGTCCTCGACAGCAAAACGGATTCTTGCGTTGCTGGAAGAACAGCTACGCTAGTCGATGCGCTTCGCATCGCTTGGCAGTGGCAGTCGGGGCAATGCCACGCTGGTGGAGGCAGATACTACCCTGGTGATGATTGATTGCGGTTTCTCCTGCCGCGAAACCGAGCGACGCCTGTCGCAACTGGGGCGAACCGCGTCTGAACTGAGTGCCATTCTGGTAACGCATGAACATGGTGATCACGTGCGTGGTGTGCCGCTACTGGCGCGTAAGTACGACCTGCCGGTATGGATGACCCGTGGTACACAGCGGATGTTGAAGGATGACAAGCTGCCATGTGTACACAACTTTGACGGTCATTCCGGGTTCAGTATCGGATCGCTGCAGGTGCAACCATTTACCGTGCCGCATGATGCCTGTGAACCCTGTCAGTTTGCATTCGAGCATGGGCAGCTGCGCCTTGGCGTGTTGACGGATACCGGCAGGATGACGCCACATATCCTTGAATGCCTGCATGGCTGTGATGCCCTGTTGCTGGAATGCAATCATGATACGGACATGCTGGCCGACGGGCCTTACTCTGACGCCTTGAAGACCCGTGTGGGTGGCTCGCTCGGGCACCTCAGTAATGCGCAGGCCGGTACCTTGCTGTCACGGCTGGATACCTCCCGTTTGCAGCACCTGGTTGCCGCTCACCTTAGTGATAAAAACAACCGGCCGGCACTGGCACAGGCCGCACTGGCTGGTGTGCTGGCATGTGAACCCGAGTGGATCGGCGTTGTGGACCAGGAGGAGGGGCTGGACTGGCGGGCAATTGCCTGACATTTTGTCCCGTGCCTGCCCATCCAGTATCATTCCCGGTTTCCTGTGGTTAGCCGTTACGGAGTCCTGATGTTGCACTTGCGTGGTTGTCCCGCACTTTCGGGTTTTCGCCTGCAGAAGTTGCTGGTACAGATGAAAGGGCATGTGTCGTCACTGGCTGGTATTCACGCAGAGTTCCTGCATATTGCCGAGCTTGATGAGGCATTATCTGATCATGAGCAGGGTGTCCTGGAACAGCTACTGGCTTACGGGCCAGACATTCCGGCAAGCAGGCCAGCCGGTATAACGTTCATCGTGGTACCTCGCCCGGGCACGATCTCGCCCTGGTCCAGCAAGGCAACCGACATTGTGCATAACTGCGGGCTGGAGCAGGTGCGGCGGGTCGAGCGCGGTATTGTCTACACGCTGGAGACTGGTGATACAGCAGGATTGCCGGAAGCACAGCGCCAGCAGGTGTTGCCACTTATCCACGACCGCATGACAGAATCAGTGCTGTTTGATGTCAATGATACGGATGTTCTGTTCAGGCATGCAATTCCCACACCCTATGAAACAGTTGACGTGCTGGGCGGTGGGCAGGCTGCGCTGGTCACGGCCAATGGCGAGTTTGGCCTGGCGTTATCCGCTGACGAAATCGATTACCTGGTGGAGAGTTTCACCGGACTGGGCAGAAATCCTGTTGATATCGAGTTGATGATGTTTGCCCAGGCAAACTCCGAGCATTGCCGCCACAAGATATTCAATGCCGACTGGGTGATTGATGGAGAGGCACAGGATAACAGCCTGTTTGAAATGATCAGGGCTTCCTACAATGCCAGCCCGGACAATGTGTTGTCAGCCTACAGTGATAATGCGGCCGTCACGCAGGGTTACCCGATACAACGTTTCTTTGCCGATGCAAGGTCGCATTGCTACACACCGCATGCAGAAGCTGCACACCTGGTGATAAAGGTCGAGACCCATAATCATCCGACAGCGATCTCGCCTTTCCCCGGTGCGGCAACCGGTAGCGGTGGTGAGATACGGGATGAAGGGGCCACTGGTCGGGGCGCCAAGCCGAAGGCGGGATTATGCGGTTTTTCGGTATCTAATCTGCGCATCCCGGGGTTTGTCCAGCCGTGGGAGACTGATCATGGCAAACCGGCGCGTATTGCCTCGGCGCTGGATATTATGCTGGATGGCCCGCTGGGTGCGGCGGCCTTTAATAACGAATTCGGCCGTCCCAATCTGTGCGGCTATTTTCGTACCTTTGAGGAGCGTGTCCCTGGCAGTGATGGTGACGAACTGCGTGGCTATCATAAACCCATCATGTTGGCAGGTGGTTGTGGCATGATTCGCAGTGAACATGTGAACAAGCACGAGATTCCTGCCGATACGCCGGTCGTGGTGCTGGGCGGGCCTGCCATGCTAATCGGCCTGGGCGGAGGTGCCGCGTCTTCTATGTCCAGCGGTGCCAGTGCGGAAGATCTCGACTTTGCCTCGGTACAGCGCGGTAATCCGGAGATGGAACGCCGGGTGCAGGAAGTCATCGACGCCTGCTGGGCACTGGGTGAGGACAACCCGATTGTCTCGATTCATGATGTCGGTGCCGGCGGCCTGTCCAATGCAGTACCCGAACTGGTGAATGACAGTCAGCGTGGCGGGCATTTCGAACTGCGCACCATACCCAATGATGACCCCGGTATGTCGCCGATGCAGGTCTGGTGCAACGAGTCACAGGAGCGCTATGTGCTGGCGATTGAACGGGCACGGCTGCCGGCTTTTGAAGCCCTGTGTGTACGTGAACGCTGCCCCTGCGCGGTCCTGGGTGTGGCGACGGCACAGCAGCAGCTGGTACTGGCAGATAGTCATTTTGAGAACGCCCCGATTGATCTGCCCATGAGTCTGTTGCTGGGCAAGGCACCGAAAATGCTGCGTGATGTTCGGCGGATGCCCGTCGTAAATGCGGAATTCTTGACAGCCGGTCTGGATATAAGCGCAGCCGCCTACCGTGTACTGCGCTTGCCGTGCGTCGCCAATAAGACATTTCTGATTACGATCGGTGATCGTTCGGTGACTGGCATGGTGACCCGGGACCAGATGGTGGGGCCCTGGCAGGTGCCGGTGGCAGACGTGGCCGTGACTGCTTCCGATTACACCGGGTATACCGGTGAGGCTATGGCCCTGGGCGAACGTACCCCGGTCGCCCTGTTGCATGGACCTGCATCCGGACGCATGGCGGTAGGTGAGGCACTTACCAATATCGCAGCCAGCCACATCGAAGACATTGGCAAGGTTGCCCTGTCTGCGAACTGGATGGCACCCGCCGGACACCCGGGCGAGGATGCCATCCTGTTTGATACCGTCAAGGCGGTGGGCAGGGAACTCTGCCCGGCCCTGGGGATCGCGATTCCGGTCGGCAAGGATTCCATGTCCATGAAGAGCGTCTGGAACGACGGGGGGAAGCAGGCGGTCACGGCACCGCTGTCCCTGATTATCTCAGCGTTTGCACCGGTGACCGATGTGCGCAAGACGCTCACACCCCAACTGCGCACCGACCAGGGTGACACCGACCTCATCCTTATTGATCTTGGCCAGGGCAACAATCGCCTCGCCGGCTCGGCACTGGCCCAGGTGTACAAGCAGATCGGCTGTACACCGCCGGACCTGGATAGCCCTGCCTTGCTGCGTGCGTTCTTTGCGGCGATGCAGGAACTGAACGCCTCCGGCACCCTGCTTGCCTATCATGATCGCTCTGATGGCGGCCTGTTAGTCAGTGTTTGCGAGATGGCCTTTGCCGGTCATACTGGCGTGACCCTGACGCTGGACAGCCTGGGCACAGATGCCGCGGCAGCACTGTTTGCGGAAGAACTGGGTGCCGTGTTGCAAGTGCGCCGGTCAGACACACAGCCTGTTCTGGAGGTTCTGAAAAAACACGGCCTGGATGCCGAGGCACATGTGATTGGTACACCGAATACGGCTGATCGTCTCGAGGTCACGGTGAACGGGCAGGTGGTACTGTCCGAAACCCGCGTTGATCTGCTGCGTGCCTGGTCCGAGACGACGTACCGGATGCAGGCCTTGCGTGATAACCCGGACTGCGCCAGGGAGGAATTCGACGGACTTTTAGATGTAACTGACAAGGGCATTCAGCCGGTCGTCTGCTTTGATATCACTGCCGATGTGGCGGCCCCCCTGATTGCCAGCGGTGTGCGACCGAAAGTTGCCATACTGCGGGAGCAGGGTGTGAACGGCCATGTTGAAATGGCGGCTGCCTTTCATCGCGCCGGGTTCGATGCCATTGATGTGCATATGAGTGATTTGCTGTCAGGGAGGGTGTCACTGGAAGCCTTCAAGGGCATGGTTGCCTGTGGCGGGTTTTCCTACGGCGATGTCCTGGGTGCCGGACAGGGTTGGGCCAAGTCGGTGCTGTTCCATGCGCAGTTACGCGATATGTTCTCGGCTTTTTTTGCACGCCAGGACAGCTTTGTGCTGGGTGTGTGCAACGGTTGCCAGATGTTGTCGACGTTAAGGGGATTGATTCCGGGTGCCGGTCACTGGCCGCGCTTCGTACGCAACAGGTCCGAACAGTTCGAGGCGCGGTTTTCCCGGCTGGAGATATTGCCTTCGCCGGCGCTGTTTTTTGCCGGGATGGAAGGTTCAGTATTGCCGATTGCCGTGGCTCATGGAGAGGGGCGTGCGGACTTCGGTGATGTTAAGGGGGCGATAGAGGCATTGAAGGACGGGTTGGTGACGGTGCGCTATATCGACGGCCATGGTCAGGTTGCCGGGCAGTACCCGCATAATCCGAATGGTTCGCCGCTGGGTATCGCCGGCCTGACCACAGAGGATGGCCGTGTCACCATCATGATGCCACACCCGGAACGGGTCTTCCGCTCCGTCACTCATTCATGGCATCCGGACGAGTGGGGCGAGGATGGCCCGTGGATGCGGATGTTCAGGAATGCCCGCGTGTGGGTGGATTGATACCTGGAAGATCTCAGGATGCGCTGTGTACCCGTGGGGAGTGTTGAGCCTGCGAAGCGCATCAATGGCAACATTCGGGTCAAAACTGACCATTGCTGCGCTGCTAGCGTTTCGAGATCCAGGCGCCTTCCAGTTCCAGTTGTTGTTCCAGCACACTGATTTCAGCCTTTGCTGAACGGGCGCTCTCGAACCCTGTCACCCTGATCCGGTGCATGGGTTTGTCCTTGATGGTTGTTGTAAAGACTTCAGCATCAACACCTTTTTGTTTGAATACTGCCAGCATTCTTTCAGCGGTTGGCTTGCGGGTATAGGAAGAGAGGTTGATCACCCACCTGCCGATTTTGGCAGCAGGCGGCACCGGTATTTGCGTGGCCGTTTCCAGTTCACGGGTCATGTTAGGTGCTGCTTCAGCATCTGTCGTGGTTGTATTTACAGTGGCAACCGCAGCTTCGGTTGCCGGCTTTGCAGTTTCCTCAACAACAACCGGTTCAGCGTCCAAGGTCCCGGCCTGGGTAACGGCAATTGGCTCTGTCACCACTTCTGCGGCCTGCTCGACGACAGCCGGTTCAGGGTCTACGGGTTCTGCCTGTGCAACGATAGTCGGTGTGGCCACCGCTTCCACCGTTTCTTCAACCACAGCCGGCTCAGTGTCTACGGTTTCGGCCTGTGCAACGATAGTCGGTGTAGCCACCGCTTCCGCTGTTTCTTCAAC
>JASJGW010000076.1:0-5331 GCA_033791305.1 Gammaproteobacteria bacterium
CCGCCTGACCACCAGATGCGACAAGCACCTTCGTCCGAGACCATGCAGGGTCCAATCGGGTGGCGCGGTGTACAGGCAGCGCCAAAGAGACGGCATTCGTTCGGGTAAATCTTGCCGAGGACGACCTTTGCACAGTCGCAGCCGGGCGGCATTTCACCGGCACGCTTGCGCGCATCATCCGCATAGGACGGGAACTTGCGGCGGGCATCGTGTGCCTGGTAAGCCGCATTGATGGTAAATCCGGACGCGGGTATCACCCCGACGCCACGCCAGTTGGCGTCGGTGACATCCATTGCCTGTTGCAGTTGCTGTTGTGCCGTACGATTACCGCCGGGTCTAACCAGTTCCGGATAGCAGTTATCAAGAAAATAGCGGCCTTCCAGCAGTTGCCGCAGTGTGGAGTACATGGCGGCAAGCAAACTCTCCGGTGTAAAACCGGCCACGGCTGCCGGGATTCCATGCTCGCTGATGACAAACTCCCATTCTTCAGGACCCATGATTGTCGCGACATGGCCCGGTGCCACCAGTGCGTCAAATCCGGGAGTATCGGATTGCAGCAGCATGGCGACGGCGGGCCACGTAAGGCGTCCGGACAACAGGATAAACAGGTTGTCCGGAATGCCTTCCACCAGCAGTGACGCGGTCGGTGCCGTCGTGGTTTCAAAACCGGCGGCGAAAAAGACGACCGCTGTGGCAGGGTTTTCGCGGGCGATACGGGCCGCTTCCATCGGCGTCGCGATCGGCCTGATATCTGCACCCTTTGCCCTGGCTACCTCCAGGGAACGGGCATCACGCTTTGGGACGTTTACCGGCACCCGCAGCATGTCGCCATAGGCCACCAGGATGATGTTTTCATTCAGGGCGAGCTGGATTGCCTCGAAGATATCCTCCTCCGGGCAGATGCAGACCGGGCAGCCCGGGCCGGGGACCAGTTCAATGTTATCCGGCAGGGCGCTGCGCAGGCCGGCCATGGTGATGGAGCGCTCGTGGCCGCCGCAAACATTCATGATTTTTACGCGCGGCGGCAAGGGCAGCGCGCGGATGCGCCGCAGCCAGTCCCGGGCGGTTGTCGCCATTATGCCGGCTCCGTGGCGAGTTTTCCTGACGGGTGTTCCAGCCGGGCCAGTTCGGCAAGCAACCAGTGGATCCAGGCATCCATGCCGGCAGCATTTTTTACAGACAATTCAAATACCGGTGCGCTGCTGGCCAGTTCACGGAGGTGGTGGCGGGCATTGTCCGGTTTGAAGTCATCAAGCACCGGCAGCAGGTCACTCTTGCTCAACAGCACCAGGTCTGCAGCGCGAAACATGACCGGGTACTTGGCCGGCTTGTCATCACCTTCCGGGACTGACAGGAGTACGACATTGCTGTGCTGACCGAGGTCAAAACTGGCCGGACACACCAGATTACCGACATTTTCAATGAATACGATATCCAGTTTCTGCAGGTCCAGTTCATGCAGTGCATCGTGCACCATGTGCGCGTCCAGGTGACAGGCGCTGCCGGTCGTGATCTGAATGGCGGGCACCCCATGTGCGCGAATCCGGTTTGCATCGTTCTCGGTTTCGAGATCACCCTCGATGACGGCAACGGAGAGTTCATCTTTCAGGGCATCGATGGTGGCCTCGAGCAGGCTGGTCTTGCCGGCACCAGGCGATGACATCAGGTTGACGGCCAATACAGCGTGTTTGTTAAAGTGCTCGCGATTGTGTGCGGCAGTATGGTCGTTGGCATGCAGCAGACCGTGCAATACACTGACAGCCTCACGGCCATCCGCTGTTTTGGACAAGCGCCCACCCGGTTTCACCAGATGGGCATTGCCAGGTGTCACATTGCAACCACAGGTATCACACATTTGCCTCTCCTGGTAATTTGATCATGTTTTAAGCACCTTCGCGGGTACCAGCCGCTATTGCCGTTCTTAATAAGGTATGTCTAATGTACGTTCCCGTTGCTTGCCTGCCCGGTAATGGTGCCCGTTGATGGCTCAGTTGTTGCGCTACCCGTCAGTTCGACACGCTCCAGTATCATTTCATCGCCGCTGATCAGTGTCGTATGCCAGTCACCGCAGTTTCCGCATATGAGCCGGTTTGGCAGCGCATCGGTTGCTTGCCCGCACTGCTTGCAAGTGACGCGCACCGGCCGGCTCTCAATGACCAATTCTGCATCGGCAGCAATACTCCCGGCCCTGGCAATGGAAAATGCCTGTTCCAGCAGCCGGGGCTCGACCCCGGACAGTGGCCCGATTCCGAGGTGGATGGCGGTGACGTGATCTGCCTGTTCCTCAAGCGCGATGTTTTCTACCTGTTCCATCAGTGCCTGACAAACAGCAAGTTCATGCATGGGCGTCACCCGCGCCGGGTTCTCCGGCCAGCATCTGGTCGTACAGATCCCAGGCCGTGCGGGCCTCGCCGGGTGTGATCTTCTGGATAGCGTAGCCGACATGCACGACGACGAAGTCATCAACCCTGAAATCCTCGTCCTGCATCATGAACAGGCTGACTTCGCGGTGCACGCCTTTCGCCTCGCAGTTCGCTGTATAACCCTCTATAGATTTGATTTGCATTGGAATACCAAGACACATCAATACATCCTCCGGTAGCTACGCTGGTTATAACCTTCCCGCGACAGGCGTTTATGTAACCATGAATAAATCGATGCTGACTTGACATATATCAACAAAACTTCGCTCTTCCTGCTGTACAAATCATCACAACAGGAATGAGGAGCCTGCAGGATGATATCAAGTAACACGCTGATTCTGGGTATTGGTAACACCCTGCTGGCAGATGAGGGCACCGGTATCCATATGCTGGACTACATGAGCCGGCATTACCCCGATCTCACCGGGGTTGAATATCTTGATGGCGGCACCCTGAGCTTTACCCTGGCACCCTGGATTGAGGAGGCCGACAACCTCATTGTTATCGATGCAGCGGAACTGGATGCCCCTCCCGGTACGGTTGAGGTCTTTACGGGGGAGGAAATGGACCGTTTCGCAGGCAAAACCAAGCGCAGCGTGCATGAAGTCAGTCTCGGTGATCTGCTGGCAATCGCACATCTGACCGGCACCATCCCGGAAAACCGCGTCCTCGTTGCTATCCAGCCGGAAAAGATTGACTGGGGTTCCTGTCTGAGTAACCCGGTCAAGCGGGCGTTGCCGGCTGCGGCACAGCAGATAGTCGAGCGACTCGGGCGGTGGCATCCACAGGACAGCTATGCCGGGGTGGGCCTGCAGCCTGCTTTACTGGCAGCAACAGAACTGGGGGGGTAGGTATACATGGAGAACAGGATACTTGTTCCGCTGGATGGTACGGAGTCCGTAACTGAGATACTTCTCTACGTTAAATCGATTACGCCCCGCGACGAGACCAATATTGTGCTGTTGAACGTAATCCCGCAAGCCGGCGAAGAGGCCAGCGGTAAAACGCATGTCGATGAAATTCAGGACGCCCTGGTCCGGGATGAGTGGACCGTCAGGCATGAAACCCGGATGGGTAATCCGGTGGATGAGATCGTAAAATTTGCCATCCTGATGCCGGCCACGATGCTGCTGATGTCCACGCATGGCCGCTCGGGACTGGAACGGGTCCGTGAAGGCAGTGTGACCGAACAGGTGTTGCGGCAGTCACCCTGTCCGGTTTTCATCCTGCATACGACCCGGCTGGAGCCAGCCGATCAGTACACCGAAGAACTGTTCAAGCGTATCCTGGTACCGTTGGACGGGACCAAGGCCTCGTCGGCCATTCTGGAGTGCGTGGAGCGTTTTGCAAAGGCGCATGATTCAGAAGTGATCCTGTTCCATGACGAAATGGACCACAATCTGCCCGAAGAGGACCGCGCGGCCACCAAGGTCCTGCTGCAGGATCAGAGCGTCGCCCTGGCGAACACCGGGCTGAAGGTGTCGCTGGACCTGTCCACCTATCGGCGGCCGATTATGGAGATTCTCAACAAGATCGATCACCTGAATATCAGCCTGGTGTCCATGGCCACCCATGGTGAATCAGGTGTCCGGCGTGCGCTGGACGAATCGGTGACCGCCGAGGTGATCCGGCATGCCAACTGTCCGTTACTGGTCTGGTCTGCGGAACCGCAGTGTCCCCCGGTCGCCTGAGGCCTGATGATTCCATGTCCTGCATGACGGGTACCGAAACACTGCAGGTAGAAGCCGGTGCAAGCCTGACCCATAACGTGCAGCCGTTGCTGCACGAAATCCGGCATGCCCTGGTCACGCTGGTGGAGGAGGGCGGGAACACGGTCATCGATTTGCGTAGTCTGCCACTGGCACCGGGAGAGGAGCAGACATTGCTGGATGAACTGGGACATGGTGAGGTGTATGCGCGCTTGCAGGCACTGGGTCCTACCGAGATTATCGAAACCCGCTATCCCGGTGTCTGGGTGGTGATGCATTACAACAGCAGTGATGAAGTGATTGGCAAGTTTATCGAGGTCTGCGACATACCGGACCTGCTGCGCTCACAGCCGGAAGATATCCAGCAGGGTCTTGAACAACTGCAGACGCAACTTGCCTGAATTGACGATGTGACCGCACACAGGAGATAGATGATGTCGAAAGACGAGACTTTGGGCGAAGCCCTGCGGCGACAGGGAATTTCCCGGCGCGGGTTCCTGAAATTCTGTGCGGCAACTGCTTCAATGATGGCGTTGCCGCCAAGCATGGTGCCGGCCATTGCGGCAGCACTGGAAAAGGCCATGCGGCCGTCGGTGATCTGGCTGTCGTTCCAGGAATGTACCGGCTGTACCGAATCGCTGACGCGCTCCCATTCGCCGACCGTGGAAGGCCTGATCTTCGATACCATTTCACTGGATTACCACCATACCTTGCAAGCCGCTTCCGGCAGTGCCGCGGAGGCCGCACGGGAAGCCGCCATGGAAGAGAACTATGGCAAGTATATCCTGGTGGTTGATGGGTCGATACCGATCGCCAATCCGGGGTATTCGACCATTGCAGGTATCAGCAACAAGTCCATGTTGACGGAGACGGCCAAAGGGGCCGCCGCCATTGTTTCGGTGGGCACCTGTGCCGCCTATGGTGGCATTCCAAAGGCCAATCCGAATCCGACCGGTGCAGTATCAGTGTCCGATCTTATCAAGGATAAGCCCATCATCAATGTCCCCGGATGCCCGCCCATTCCGGTGGTCATTACCGGTGTGCTGGCACACTTTCTGACCTTTGGCACTATTCCGGAGCTGGATGCTCTTGGCCGGCCTGTTGCCTACTACGGTCAGAGTGTTCACGACCGCTGTTACCGCCGTACCTTCTATGACAAGGGCCTGTTTGCCAATACCTTTGACGATGAGGGCGCCAAG
>JASJGW010000077.1:0-3225 GCA_033791305.1 Gammaproteobacteria bacterium
GTCAAACCGGTGGATCAGCTATTAACCGACTGGTAACAGCGCAAATAAGATACACAGCGAAAACTAGAAGCGACAGGCGATGTAACTTAATCCTTCGTATAAATAATGCCTCTGCGCATTAGCCACTTTTCAATTTCAACCGCGAACAGTACCAGTGACGACAGCATCAGACACACCGCAAGATCATACAGCGGTAATGGCTGCGTATGGAAAATGTCATTTAATACGGGTAAATAAACAACCGCCATCTGTAAAACAAACGTCAGTATCACCGCGCCCAGTATCGGCAGATTGCTCAACAGGCCAAGACGGAACAGCGATAGACTTTCACTGCGCACTGCCAGTGAATGAAACAGCTGTGAAACGGTAAGCACGGTGAAGACAACAGTCTGCCAGTAAGCGGCTTCACGAGAAATCGCCCAGGCCATGGCAGCAATCGAAATGCCACCAATAAACAGCCCTACCCAGACAATATGTTGCCACATGCCATGGGCAAAGATACTTTCATCCGGTGACCGTGGTGCACGATTCATAATACCCGGCTCCGCTGGTTCTGCGGTTAATGCCAGGCCAGGCAGTCCATCGGTCACCAGGTTGATCCACAGGATATGAATTGGCAGCAGGGGAATGGGTAGTCCAAGAAATGGCGCTAAAAACAGCGTCCAGATTTCACCTGAATTGGAACTCATGGTGTATTTGATGAACTTGCGAATATTTTCAAATATCCGGCGCCCTGCCTTTACTGCATGAACGATGGTGGAAAAGTCATCATCAAGCAACACCATGTCCGAGGCTTCTCGTGCGACATCGGTGCCTTTCTTGCCCATGGCAACACCAATGCCAGCACGTTTTAATGCGGGCGCATCATTCACACCGTCGCCGGTCATGGCAACAAACTCACCATTGGCCTGCAATGCCTTAACGATGCGTAATTTCTGCTCCGGTGTCACTCTTGCGTAAACGCGAACCGATTCGACCAGGCGGGCAAATTTATCATCCGATATTTTTTCCAGCTGCTCACCACTTAGCATGGCCTGCTCGTCATTACTGATACCAAGGCGTCGGGCAATGGCCATAGCAGTACCCGAATGGTCACCGGTAATCATCACCGGGGTGATGCCTGCCGCCAGGCAATCTTCGACTGCCTGTGGCACTTCAGCTCGCGGTGGATCAATCAGCGCAACCAGGCCGAGAAAAATTAGGTCATTTTCAATGGCTTCAGCATCCAGCGACTCGGGCAAGCTGGCAAAATCGCGTTTTGCATACGCCAGCACGCGGTACCCCTCGTTAGCAAGCTGTTCCACCTCGGCTAATACAGCGTCTGGCTCAAATGCCATCAGCTCATTTTCTCCTGACGCATTTACTGAAACCCTGTTACATTGAGTTAACAGCCGCTCCGGTGCACCCTTGATATAAGCAACCACACCTCCGGCTGACTGGTGCATGGTCGTCATCTGTTTGCGCTCACTGTCAAACGGAATAACCGCAAGACGAGGCAAAGTTTGTTCCAGCTCTAACTTGTCATAACCCGCCAAATGAGCCGCTTCAAACAGGGCCAGTTCAGTCGGTTCACCGGCTGGTTCACCGTCTTTCTCCGCGACATCATTGTTCATCGCCATCGCCTGTCCCAGTTCAGCGAAAACCTTGCTGGTGTTAGCATCTGGCAATGCAGCCTGGCGTTCACCATTGGCATAAAACATCTCAACGGTCATGTGATTCTGCGTCAGCGTACCAGTCTTGTCAGTACAGATATAGGTGATCGACCCCAGGGTTTCTACTGCAGGCAAATTACGCACCAGTGCATTTTGCAGAATCAACTTACGCGCACCGAGCGCAAGTGAAATCGACACTACAGCCGGCAGTGCTTCCGGTATCGCTGCCACTGCGAGACTGACTGCGGTCAAAAACATCAGCAGAACAGGCTGTCCCTGTAACAATCCCGCGCTAAAGACAACAATACAAATGGCCAGTACAGCCAGCGCAAGGTAACGGCCAAACCGAGATAGCCGCAGCTGCAGTGGTGTTTTCACTCTTACCTCGGCTTGCAGCATTTCTGCTATACGGCCAATCTCCGTATCCAGCCCGCTGGCAACGACCACTCCCATGCCACGACCGCGTGTAATCAGGCTGCTCTTAAAAGCCATGTTGTTGCGGTCTCCGACTGGCAACGCTGCTTTATCCAGGCTCCCGCTTTGTTTCTCAACGGTATGTGATTCACCTGTCAGGGCAGATTCATCGACCTGAAGTTCTTCAACCTCAAGCAGTCGAAGATCAGCAGGCACTATGTTGCCCGCTTCCAGCAGCACTACATCACCAGGTACCAGTTCCATTGCTGGCAGGGTGACAGCCTGCGCATCACGCAGCACCTGTGCCTCTGGCGCGGCCATTTGCCGTAAAGCAGCCACCGCCTGCTCTGCCCTGAATTCCTGTATTGTCCCTATAATGGCATTCAGTAATACAATGACCAGAATAGCGATGGTGTCCTGCGCTTCACCAATAAAGCCGGAAATCAGTGCAGCCAGCAACAGCACTATAATCATGAAATCGGTAAACTGTCCCAGCATAATACTGAGCAGAGTACGCTGTTGTTTTTCGGGAATGACATTCTGGCCGTGTTCAGCTAAACGTTTTTTGGCTTCTTCAGTAGTCAGACCATCCGCTGAAGATTCGAGATCCCGCAATATCTCATCCGTATCCAAACCATGCCACATACCATGCAATACGGTTTGTGACATATTAATTTCCTGCAAACAGATAGATAAGAACAACGGTCACCACTGCAACCCGAATAATATTTCTCAGCGTATCGAACATTCTGTTTTCCATGAATCAAGTCACTAATAAAAATCATACAGTTATCGACAATAATCCTTTTTAAACCAGTAGGCCATAAAAAAACCGGTTGATGCCAGGGTTTTAACTATTGCTGTGAACTAGAGAAATCTTTGCCGTCATCAATAAGTTTCAATCAGAACTCAAACCCAGTTTTTTTCTTCAAGTACAGTTGTAAGCCATATGTACCTTTTTCGTAATGACGTGGCCAATCTTTTTATTACAGTGACTTTTGTCGTTGGTCTGTATGGCATGAATTTCAGCCACCCCAACAGCCCGTGGGCTATGCCAGAGCTGCACTGGTATTACGGTTACCCTGTGATCTTGGGAGTGATGATAGCAGCTGTCGTGGGCATGGTTATCTACTTTAAGCGTAAAGACTGGCATTAATTC
>JASJGW010000078.1:0-4118 GCA_033791305.1 Gammaproteobacteria bacterium
AGCCCGTGTGCACGCAGAAACTGCAGCCAGGACAGGCCCTGCCGCTGATAGTCCCGCAACTCGGCATGCAGATCTCCGGGCGGAACTACTTCAGGGATACTCTCGATGCCCCGCAGACGCTCAGCCAGCGCACGCTGCTCGCTGGCGCCCGTCCAGTGCATGGACGCATCCCCTCCCTCCAGCTCGCCCAGACGGGCAAGTTGAATACGACTAAGGCGCATCTGACCCTGCCCATCGAGTACATCGGCCTGGTAGAGTTCGAACAGGGTACCCAGGATGGTGCGCACACGACTCACCGGCACCGGCAGCATCCGTCCATCTTCCAGCGGCACCAGCAGCTGCTGACCCGGATCCAGCTGCCGCAACCGGTCCGGCTGGAATACCTTCGGGAACTGCTGTAACAACGCCACCAGCGGTGGCAGCAGGTTGATCATCTCACCGGCTACCTGTACACCCAAACTGGCGTGGAACCAGGTATCCCCGTCCCGGGCCTTGACCTTGCCGTACCATTGTTCCACTTCGGCCAGGCGGTAGTGAAAACTGTCGTCGAACTCGATGCGCCAACCCTGCTTGCGTAAACGGGGCAAGGTATCGGCCTGAAAGTCGAACCAGGCCTCGGGATTGCCGTCATTAACAAAACTGTCGCTGATCTCCTCATCGTCACACAGGCCATCCCATTCCAGCCCGGCATCCATGAGTTGATCCATACACTGTTCCTCGAAATCCGGGTCACGCTGAATCTTCAACACCCGATCACCGACCAGCACCTGAGAGGACTGCTCACCACCGAGGCGTATACTGGCATAGTCAAAATTCAACAGGACCAGATCCGTCTCCACCGCCCCGCCCCATGGATCTTCGAGCGCCTGCGAGCAGAATCGCAGACAGGGAACCGGCTGCAGCGGTGGACGCTCTTCGACCACGAGCTCATGCAACAAGGGTAACTCCACGCCCGGATAGCGCTTGGTCAGTGCCACGTGGAACTGCTTCCCGTAACCTGGTGCAATACGAGCCTGTTGAAACAGTTCATCGAGCAGCTTGCCCGGCAGGTCTGTTTCCAGTTTGCCACACTCCCCGGATGCGGGATCGATATACCAGGGCGACCCCAGCAGAAAAATAAAGGGCGCTGCCGGTTCCGACCAAAATTCGGGATATTGATTGCCGCTAGCATCGATACCCCAGACCAGGGTGCAGCGGCGGTCCCGGCCGCGGCGCAGCGTGGACTCTGCATCCCCCAACAGGCAGCGCCCGGTCTCCAGCATAGTGGCGAGCAGATCATCACCGGCAGACCCGCGCAGACGACGCGTGTGCATAAACGAGTCAGCCGCCAAAGTATCCAGTTCGGCCAGTAATTTGCGGTCGAGGCGCAGCAGAAAACGCGGTGGCACACCCCGTGCCAGCCAACCGGGTTGATAGGGCCTGCGGCTACCGAAGCCACCGGATTTCAACAACCGGGCACTCGCCACCTCCACCGCGATGCCGCCACCATTTTCCGGATCGGGAAACAGCAAATACAACAGGCGCTGCTGCACATCGGCGGGGTAAACTTCGTCCGGGGCCACTCCCCTGGCCGTCTCGGACAGCGATTGAACCGGCCCGTCATCCGCCAGGCCCTGCTCATTTTCCAGGGCAAGTAGCAGCACGGCGGCCACATGTTCGCAATTGCCGCGCCGGGAACAACTGCATTCACCGCGAATAACCACGGGTCCTTCAACAGGGTCTTCTATCCGAACATAGGCGCGATAGGCACGCTTTCCGGATTGATTGACCAGTGAGGTGATTACCTCACCACTGCGGCTTACGTCCGGGGACATGACCTCACCACTGTCCAGCAAACGCCTGGCCTCATTCAAGAGACTGGAGCTAAACGCAGCGCGGAGATCTTCGGAGGAATACAGCATCCGGAAAATATATCATGCTCGGTGGCGCATAGGGATGCCGACAAGTTGAATGGCTAACTTGTCACTTCCTTGTCCCCGCGGATTGGTGTAAACGTAGCAGGTGTTCACTCCGCCAGGCGCGGGCAATCCGGACCCGTGCCGGGTCTCTACGATAGACAATTCGAAATGGCGGATGAATAAGTTCCCGGAGAAACGGCTGATCAAACTCAGGTACAAAGCGACCCAAATCCGGGTGATCCACGGGATGCTCTACCTGCTGAAATACCTCCGCGACAAGCCTGTCACCAACCTCGAGCACACCCTGTTCGGCGTACCATGCCAGCATCTTAGAAAGCACCCATATTTTCTATATCGGAATATGCAATATTTGGCTTGTGCTCAATAATGCCATATGAGATATTCCATATTCCGATATAGAATATTAGATGTGTTGGATATATGAAACAACGATCAGATCAACAAGTCATGCGCCCACTTGATGTCGCAGTGCTGCTTAAGATTATCACTTATGGTGGCTCCGATTGGAAACAGCAGCAGCTTTCACTGGATCTGCATCTTAGCCAATCCGAGATAAGCAAATCTGTTGCTCGGTCCAAATATGCCGGCCTTTTGGATGAGGCAGGTAAACATGTGCGCAGACTCGCCCTTATGGATTTCCTCGAGAAGGGCATCGCTTATGTCTTTCCCCAACGCCCCGGCGCCATTGTGCGTGGAGTGCCCACGTCGCACTCAGCATCGCCACTGGCAGAATTGATTCAAAGCGAAGAGAACTATGTCTGGCCCTGTGCTACAGGTAAACTGCGCGGCCAATCAATTACGCCCTTGTATCCTCAAGCGCCTGAAGCAGTATTGCAAGATCCCGAGTTGCACGCTTTGCTTGCTCTCGTAGATGCACTGCGTGTTGGCCAAAAAAGAGAAAAAATGTTGGCTATTGGCAAGTTGAAAAAGCGGATCCTGGATGAGAAATAGAATAATCAATCTGGGTGTAGTCGCCGAAATTGCACAAGCGCTTGGTGATTTGAATGAGTCTGTCGTCTTCGTTGGCGGTGCCGTCGTCAGTATTTACGCTGACGACCCTGCCGCTGATGAAATCCGGCCAACTCAAGATGTTGATCTAACCCTCAAACTACTCAATTATGATCAACAAGAACTTGATGCAAAACTCGCCGAACGTGGATTTCATCCTGACCTGCAGGGCCACGCAATTTGCACGTACAAATATAACGATATCGCCGTGGATATCATGCCCTCAACAGATACCATGCGAGGACTATCGAATCGCTGGTATTCGATCGGCTTTGACTCGATTCAGAAAACCTCTCTGGAAGGCGTAACCATTCAAGTACTCTCTGCAGCCTGTTACCTGGCAACAAAATTTGAAGCCTATAACCACCGTGGTAATGATGATTACCGAACCAGTCACGATTTTGAAGACATCATTTATGTCATCGACAACAGGACGACGATCGTCGATGACGTTCGATTGGCGGATCAACGCATCAAGGATTTTTTGCAATCCGAATTTCGAAAAATATTGGGTAACCCTTATACAGAAGAAATCCTGTCAGCACATCTGCACCCATTAATTCTGGACAAACGATATCCAATACTTTTGTCAAAGATCAACGACATGCTGTCGTGAACGGGAGACCAGAGACAATAATTCTGTTGGACGAACATGAATCTCCTCCCGCAAATTCACGCAAGGGGTTTTTGCTGCGCCATCAGATCCGCCGCAAGTCATTGAATTGGTTGGTGGCCAGGGCTGGAATCGAACCAGCGACACGGGGATTTTCAGTCGGGACGGTCCTTACCCTGCCACATAACATTCAGTCACTTACGGCGCTTGCGCTTACAATTCAGCACCTCAGCGAACCTGAATGCTGGTAAATAATTGCGACACTGGCACAATGTTGGCACAAGCGACTTTTGCCAATAAGTGCGCAGGTCTAGATGGATGGCAGGGTTGCTGGATAGTGAAAACACACTTTTACCCCTGCCAAACGGGTTTTATAAAACAGCCGCCGCAGAGCGGTGCTCCCGTTGTGGCGGAGCCACGGGAGCGCCTCCCCCACTCCAAATCAGAGTATTAGTGTTTCAGGCGCGTAACCGATACTGATATCAAACAGTAGTGTGTGCATAAACTATCTGGCCACTCTGAACTTCCTATTACGGTAGAGTAAAGATGTGGCGCGGTGGTCTAAGGTACAGCCTATC
>JASJGW010000079.1:0-11050 GCA_033791305.1 Gammaproteobacteria bacterium
CCGGAAGCCCTGGCGCTTGGTTACCTGCGCAACCAGCGCTTTGTTGAACGCCTTCAACAAATCAAATCCATCATCGTCGACCACCGCACCGAATCTGCGCGCGTGACCACCTGGGACGGTATCGAAGGCTGGGACGAGAAGCTGAAAAAACGCACAGTGACCACGGGTTGCGGCCAGGGCACGGTATTCAGCTGCACACTGGATAACCTCTATACCCTGCGCTTACCCGATATAAAAATACACCAGTCTGTGATTTATGCACTGCTCGACACCATTTCCGACCGCAACAAAATCTACCGGCGTTCCGGTGCGGTGCACGGCTGTGCCTTGTGCGAAGGCGCAGACAGTCTGATGTACACCGAGGATGTCGGCCGTCACAATGCAGCCGATGCAATATCCGGATATATGTGGCTCGACGACATCAGTGGTGATAACAAAATTTTCTATACCACCGGCCGCCTGACCTCGGAGATCGTAATGAAAACCGCCCACATGGGCATTGCCGTGCTGCTGTCACGCTCCGGCGTGACGCATATGGGACTGGAACTCGCGCAGGAACTGGGCATGACCATGATTGCCCGCGCCAAGGGCAAGCATTTTCTCGTCTACAATGGTACGGAAAATATCATTTTTGATGCAGCGCCTGAACAACACCCGGTGCACACAAAGCGCAAATAGCTACTCCAGCGAGATTGTTTCGTCCAGCGTATGCACCAGCCCGATGCCAGGCATCTCCAGCTTGATGGACACAGCGACTTGCTCGCTGCCTGTCAGCTTGCCGCTCTCAAGCGCAGCCTGCAGCGCCCTCTCGATTTCCCGCTGCGAAGTAATGCCCACTTTTTTAAGAAATTTTCTGATTTCCATGTTCAGCACATCTTCGTCCATGTTCGCCTCCTTAAGGCTATCTGCCTGTGGCATGATTACCCGGCCACCGAGGCCAGTAACGATAGCACTTTAAAGACATGACAACAGCCACGCCTGCACACGACATTACCGCAGTTATCCTCGCCGGCGGCAAGGCACGTCGCATGGACGGAGTAGACAAGGGCCTGATAAATCTGCATGGCAAGGCCATGGTCGAATACATTATTAGCGCACTACGGCCACAGGTTGCCAGTATTATTATCAACGCCAACCGCAACCCGGAGCAGTATGGTGCGTATGGACTGCCAGTAGTCGCCGATATGCTGGGTGAATATTTCGGCCCCCTGGTCGGCATGGCCACAGGTATGCACGCCACCGACAAAGCCTACATCGTAACGGCGCCGTGTGATTCACCCATTATCCCTGCTACGCTTGTGGGAACCCTGTATCGCGCACTGCATAACAGCCAGGCTGACATCAGCGTGGCGCATGACGGTGAGCGCATGCAACCGGTGTTTGCACTGTTACGTTGTAGCCTGCTCCCGAGTTTGCTGGCCTATCTGGATGAGGGCGGCCGCAAGATTGACACCTGGTACGGCCGGCACCGTCTTGCACTGGCCGACTTCTCGAGTTCACCGGATACCTTTCTGAATCTGAATACCCCCGAGGACAAAATGGTCCTGGAAAGCAGGATGAACGGCCAGTAACCATACAAACAGGACAACATGGGCTACACTAGCCCTTATCGATACACGGTAGATTACAACGAGAAGGAGCAGCAACCTCGTAAACCATGGATACCAGCCTGATTGATCCATTTGGACGTACTGTCGAGTACCTACGGCTGTCGGTCACCGACCGCTGCGACCTGCGTTGCTTTTACTGCCTGCCCGGTGACTACCGCGACTTCAGCGAGCCGGAGGAATGGCTGACCTTCGATGAAATCGAGCGCGTTATTCGTGCCTTTGCCGTACTGGGAGTGCAGCGTGTCCGGGTAACCGGTGGGGAACCACTGGTGCGCAAGAACCTGCGAACGCTGGTGTCGCAACTCTCGGGGATTCCTGGTATTGACGATCTATCCCTCAGCACCAATGCTGTCGGCCTGTCACGCCAGGCAACTGCACTAAAGTCAGCCGGAATAAGTCGCATCAATGTCAGCCTTGATTCACTGCGCGCCGATCGTTTCAAGGACATTACCAAAGGGAATCTTGATAAAGTCATCAATGGTCTGATGACTGCAAAACAGGCCGGGTTTACTCCCATCAAAATCAACATGGTCGTCATGAAGGACATCAATGATGACGAAGTAGAGGACATGATCGAGTTCTGTATCGAGCATGACTTTACCCTGCGTTTTATTGAAACCATGCCGGTGGGCGATACCGGCCGGGACGCAAGCTCGTATTTCCTCAGTTTACAGGATGTTAAAAGCAGACTGGCCGAACGCTACGAACTGATTCCCGGCGTCATGCCCGGCGGAGGTCCGGCACGTTATGTACAGATTGCCGGCACCCGACTGCGCATTGGTTTTATCACGCCGATTTCACAGCACTTCTGTGAGACCTGTAACCGCGTCCGGCTGGCCGTCGACGGGACCCTGTATCTGTGTCTGGGTCAGGACCACAAATTTGAATTCCGCCCGCTGTTGCGTGCCGGTATCAGCGACAGTGAACTGCTGGACGCGGCCCGCGCCGCCATTACGCTAAAACCGGAACGCCACGAGTTTCTGGAAAAACCGCAGCAGGTCGTGCGCTTCATGGCCAAAACCGGCGGTTAACCAGACCAGGCACATGATCCAGCTACGTTACTTTGCCAGTCTGCGGGAATCACTGGGTATCGGTGATGAACAAATCGAATTGCCCGAGGATGTTCATGACCTTCCGGGCCTGACCCGCTGGTTGCAGGGTCGCGATGCGACCTGGGCAAGTACCCTTGCCGACAAGCGCCTGCATACCGCCATCAACCAGGAAATCGTCAAGCCGGATGCCGCCGTCACGGATGGTGACGAAATCGCCTGGTTCCCGCCGGTCACCGGAGGTTAGTCATATGATTCGCGTCCAGACAGAAGACTTTGATCCGGGCGCAGAAATAGAACAACTGCGGCACCGGAATAAAGGACAGGCGGGGGCCGTGGTCAGTTTTATCGGGCTGGTGCGCGACCTGAACGCAGGCGACACGATTACCCAAATGACACTGGAACATTACCCCGGCATGACCGAGAAAGCGCTGTCCGGAATCGAGCTGGAGGCTAACGACCGCTGGGAATTAACAGCCTCGATAATCATTCATCGGGTTGGCCAGCTGGTCCCGGATGACAATATCGTTTTTGTCGCCGCGGCCAGTCAACACCGTCAGCAGGCATTCCGCGCCTGCGAGTTCATGATTGACACATTGAAGACCAACGCACCCTTCTGGAAGCAAGAGACCCTGCCTGATGGTACGCGCTGGGTCGAACCCGGCGCTTCCGGATAAAACGCATCGCGGATGCGATACGCTCCTGCGGTTGCACCTCAGTTGATGCAGGAGCGCCTCGCAAACACGATCGTCTGCAACCTGTCAGTTTACCGCTATTTTGAACCGCCGCATTTACCCTCACCGCACTTGCCTTCTTTCATGAAACCCTGCATTTTACTCATATGAGCCGCGCGCTCGGCCGAGTCGATCACGCCGTCACCATTCTTGTCAATCTTGTTAAACATGACTTCGTGCCCCTGCATGAATTCATCTTTGGTGACACTGCCATCACCATCGGCATCCATACGTCCCATACCGCATTTACCCTCACTACCTTTGCCGGCACCACACTTGCCTTCACCGCATTTGCCTTCTGCCAGCATCAGGTAACCGCCGGAAACCGGTTTAATACTAAACGGATTTTCAGCGGCATTGGTGATTGCGATATTTGCCAGGGAAACCGTGAATACGGTGCCGAGCGCAATGGTTAGTGGTTTGATAGCTGATTTATTTGACATGATGTTACTCCTCATTGTGTATGTTGATTAATCTAGCGGTTCCTGGACCGCGCCACATGAATGGCACGATGGTCAATCGCAAGTGCCGCCTCGTGCATTGCCTCCGACAAAGTCGGGTGGGTAAAGATGGTGCGCGCAATATCTTCACTACTGGCATCGAACTCCATAGCCATCACGGCCTGACCGATCAGTTCGGATGCCTGGGCACCGAGGATATGCACACCCAGCACCCGGTCTGTGCCAGCATCACTCAGGATCTTCACCATCCCCTCGGTCTCCTGCATGGCGCGCGCCCGACCGCTGGCAGCGAACGGAAACAGACCGGTACAGTACCTCTCCCCTGCCTGCTTGAGATCATCCTCAGTCCTGCCAACCCACGCAATTTCGGGGTGTGTGTAGACCACGGATGCAATCGCCTCATAATTGACCTCGCTGCGTTGACCTGCAATGCGCTCTGCCACGGCGACACCCTCTTCAGACCCCTTGTGCGCCAGCATTGGTCCGCGCACGGCATCACCAATGGCATACACACCGGGTGCGCTGGTACAGCAGTCCTCGTCGACATGGATAAACCCGCGTTCGTCCAGTAGCAGCTCGGCATCCGCTGTCGCCAGTCCTTCCGTACAGGGCTGCCGCCCGACGGCGACAATCAGGCGGTCCACGGTCAGTGACTGCCCTGCTTCGGAATTTTCGTAGTCCACGTGTACGCCATCCGCTTCAGCACGGGTGGCTTTCACACATGCACCCAGCTGGATATCAAGTCCCTGCCTTTGAAACAGCCGCAGTGCTGATTGTGCAATCTGCCTGTCAACCATGGCCAGGAACTCGTCCTGCGCCTCCAGCAAGGTAACCTCTGCACCCAGTCGACGCCAGATGCTGCCCAACTCAAGGCCAATCACACCCGCACCGATTATCCCCAGCCGCTGCGGTACCTCGGTCCAGTTCAAGGCACCGGTAGAATCCACCACAGTTTCGTTATTCAGCGGTGCTACTGCCAATTGTACGGGTGTTGAACCTGGCGCGAGAATCACATGCATGGCTGCAATGGTTTGCTGACTGCCATCATGTGCCGTGACCGCCACCTGCCGGTCAGGCAACAACTGTCCGCGCCCCGGCAGCCATTCGATCCCGTTCGACTTGAACAGTCCGGCAATACCGCGGGTGAGGTCATGAACGGTCTGTTCCTTGCTGTTAATCATGGCCGCGACGTCCAGTACAACACCACTGACCGAAATGCCGTGCCCGTTCATGTCCTGTGTTACTTGCTGGTACAAAGCTGAGCTTTCCAGCAAGGCCTTGGAAGGGATACAGCCCGCATTCAGGCAGGTACCACCGAGCACCGGCCTGCCTTCCCGGTCGAGCCATGCATCAATACAGGCAACCTTCATGTCCAGCTGTGCACAGCGAATCGCCGCAACATAACCGGCAGGCCCGGCACCGATAACGATAACGTCGTAGTTATTCATTGCTCATATTATTCAAAGTTGGTTTAGAAGGAGGGGATCGATGCATCGATCACAAATCCAGCAGCATGCTTGCAGGATCTTCCAGCAAATCGACAATTGACTTGAGAAAGGTTACCGCGCTCCTGCCATCCACGATACGGTGATCATAGGTCAGCGCCAGGTACATGATGGGGCGCACAACAACAGCACCGTCCTCGACCACAGGGCGATCCTGGATCTTGTGCATGCCAAGTATCGCACTTTGTGGCGGATTCAGGATCGGCGTTGAGAGCATGGACCCGAAGACACCACCGTTGGTTATTGAAAACGTACCGCCGGTAAGATCATCCATCGACAATTTCCCGCTCCGCCCCTTGTTGGCAAACTCGAGAATATCCGTTTCGATTTCGGCAAGACTCATGTACTCGGCATTGCGCAGGATCGGCACAACCAGTCCACGGTCAGTACTGATGGCGACACCGATATCACAAAAACCGTGATACACGATATCGTCACCATCAATGGAGGAATTGATATCCGGGTGCCGCTTCAGCGCCTCGGCGGCAGCACGCACAAAAAATGACATAAACCCCAGGCGTACACCATGGGTCTTTTCAAAGGAGTCACGGTATTTTTCCCGCAAGGCCTTGATCGGCGCCATGTTGACCTCATTGAACGTGGTCAGCATAGCTGTGCCCTGCGTGGCCTGCAGCAGTCGTTCGGCGACTCTTGCGCGCAAGCGCGACATGGGAACCCGCTTCTGTGGACGGTCCTCCTCGATCTCCGGCAGGCCCGGCGTCAGCTGTACCACCGGTGTGGATTCCTTTTCTGCAGCTGCCTGCTGTTGACTGTCGAGATACGACAGCACATCACCCTTGGTAATCCGGCCCTGTTTACCGGTCGCCTTGATCTGTCCGGGATCAAGGCTGTTTTCTGCGAGCAGCTTGCGTACCGTCGGACCTGGACTGCGTGACACTTCAGCCGCTCTGCTGTCAGCCTTGACAGCCGACTCAGCCGCCGGCATTACAGACCGGCCGCTGCCATTCGCATTGATAACGCCAATAACCTGGTCTGAAATAACCGTGTCGCCATCCATAAACAGGATTTTCTCGAGTACGCCATCTGCAGGCGCCGGAACCTCCAGCACCACCTTGTCCGTTTCAATATCAACCAGTGCTTCGTCGCGTTTGATCATATCGCCTGCCTGCTTGTGCCAGCAGACAACGACACCATCACTGACAGATTCAGGTAATGCCGGTACTTTTACTTCAGTCGTCATCGTATCCTGCCCTCGTCACTGATGTTCATAAAGGCACCTGTTGTTCCAGCCCCAGCGCGCTGCTCACCAGTGCCTTCTGCTGCTCCACATGCACGCTGGCATAACCAACTGCGGGCGCAGACAACGCCTCGCGGCCAGTATAGACAAGTTTGTTTTTACTACCAATGACCTCTTCGAATTTATGTCGTGTGGCATACCATGCACCCTGGTTCTGGGGCTCTTCCTGACACCACACAAATTCCCTGACGGCCGGATAGCGGGCCAGTTCCTGCCGCAGCAGACGCCAGGGAAAAGGATACAGTTGTTCTATGCGTACAAGTCCTACATGTTGCATGTTCTCGGCCTGTCGGCGTTCATGCAAATCGTAGTACACCCGTCCACTGCACAATACCAGTCGGGTTACCTGCGACAGGTCGGCCTGTTCCTGTTCGCCAATAACAGGCCTAAAGCTACTTTGGGACAGTTCATCCATGCTGGACACGGCATCCTTGTGACGTAACAGGCTTTTGGGTGCCATCACAATCAGCGGCTTGCGTAGCAGTCTGGTCATCTGGCGACGCAGCATGTGAAACATCTGCGCGGGTGTCGTTGGATTGCACACCTGGATATTGTGGTCAACACACAGTTGCAGAAATCGCTCAAGACGCGCGGAAGAATGTTCCGGACCCTGGCCTTCATAGCCGTGCGGCAACAACAGGGTCAGGCCACTCAGGCGCCCCCATTTTGCCTCGCCGGATGTTATAAACTGGTCAACAACGACCTGGGCAACATTTGCGAAATCACCGTATTGCGCTTCCCAGACAGTCAGCGTTTCCGGCTCAGTGGTGGCATAACCGTATTCATACGCAAGCACTGCCTCTTCGGACAACAGGGAATTGTATACCTCAAACCGGGGTTGTGCATCCACAAGGTGTTGCAAAGGTATGTAGCTTTCACCATCAACCTGGTTGTACAACACTGCATGCCGGTGAAAAAAGGTACCGCGCTCACTGTCCTGTCCTGAAATACGTACGGCAAAACCATCATGCAGCAGGCTGGCATGCGCCAGCGACTCGGCAAATCCCCAGTCCACCGGGAGCGCACCGGCCGCCATCTTGCGCCGGTCATCCATCACCTTTGCCACCCGCGGGTGCATTTCAAATCCAGTCGGTAGTTGCTGCAGCCCCCCGGCAAGTGTCTCCAGGGTCTCCATACTCACCGTGGTATCACAGCCCTCATGCCAGCCGTGGCCCACGTAGGATTTCCAGTTAACGGCAACACCGGGGTCAATTGGCTGGCCCAGCAATACTCTGGGGTTTACGCTGTTACCGGCATCCAGCTGGTCACGATAGCTCCTTACCAGCTGTTCCGCCGTGTCCGGCGGGACGATGTTCTCTTCCTCCAGGCGTTGTGCATACAGGCTACGCGTAGTTGGCAGTGAGCGTATTTCCCGGTACATCATAGGCTGTGTTGCAGCCGGTTCATCCGCCTCATTGTGTCCATGGCGGCGGTAACACACCAGGTCAATGACGACATCTTTCCTGAACTGCATGCGATAGTCCAGCGCTACCCTTGTAATAAAGAGCACCGCTTCCGGATCATCGCCGTTAACGTGAAAGATGGGTGCATTAACCATCTTTGCAACGTCCGTGCAGTACAGCGTAGAACGTGAATCATTGACATGGCTGGTTGTAAAACCGATCTGGTTATTGACAACAATATGCACCGTGCCATTTGTTGAATAGCCACGCAGACCGGACATGTTAAATGTTTCCATCACCACACCCTGTCCGGCGAAGGATGAATCGCCATGAATCACCACCGGCAGTATCTTGCTGCCATGCAGGTCACCATAGCGTTGCTGGCGCGCACGCACCGCCCCGTGGACAACCGGTGAGACAATTTCCAGGTGCGATGGATTAAAGGCCAGCGCCAGGTGCACCAGGCCACCGGGTGTCCTGATGTTCGATGAAAATCCCTGGTGATATTTCACGTCACCAGAGATATGCAAGCGGTCATGCGCATCCTCAAATTCCGAGAACAGTTCCGATGGCAATTTCCCCAGGATATTGACCAGTACGTTCAAACGCCCCCGGTGTGACATGCCCATGACAATTTCCTTCACACCCTGCGCACCCGAGCAGTCTATAAGTTCACCCATCAGGGGAATAAGACTCTCACCACCTTCCAGTGAGAAGCGCTTCTGGCCAACGTATTTCGAATGCAGGTAACGCTCGATCCCCTCGGCCGCTGTCAGCCGCTCCAGTAACCAGCGCTGCTTTTCATTTGCCATGTGCGGATGTGACTGCACACTTTCGAGACGCTGCTGTATCCAGCGTTTTTCCTCTGTGGCGGAAATGTGCATGTACTCTGCACCCACTGTTTCAGAGTAAGTGCGGTTCAGTAAAAACAGGATTTCTTCCAGGGTGGCCTCATCCGGACCTACCAGCGAACCGGTCTGGAATACCGTATCGAAATCTGCTTCCGACAGGTCGTGGTAATTCAGGTCCATTTCGGGTGCCAGCTCCGGTTCGGTACGGCGCAACGGATCGGTCCTGGCGTACTGATGACCACGAAAACGGTAGGCATTGATTAACTGGAGTACGCGTACCTGCTTGCGCTCTTGTCCAAGGCGGGCGCCCGTCAATCGGGCAATGCGGTGGCCACGCAGACGCCCGGTCAGCCGTGAAAATTCCCGTCGCAGTTCCGAATGCAGGATATCCCCGCTGTCCTGGCCGTTGACCTGCGGGAGGCCATCAAAGTATTCACGCCACTTTTCAGGGATGGTGTCAGGGTCACGTAACCAGGACTCGTACAGCGACTCAAGGTAAGCCTCGCTGCCGCCGTCCAGCAGCGAGGTTTGCTGCAGCATATTCATCCATTGCTTGCTCATCACGCGTTGGCTCCTGCCCGGCAGACAATCATGCGTTCGATGCGATTCGGTCTGGCTTGCGCTACAAATATACTAAGGTCTATCGCTGGCTTAATGCGTTTCTTTAGACATGTCATCTACATAAGCGTTTTATTGCTCCAGGTTACCTGCATGGCAGACCCTATCCGGCATCATAGGTAGCCCGCCTGGAGATGTAAACCGCCAGCCACCACCACACAGATGACTGAAAAGCTTGCATTATTTAGCAACCATACTGATCGCATTAACTGTTATCAGAACTGCCCTTGCAGCCAGCCTTCGGCCAATACTGATTGAACGCTTGTCGGGACCCGGAAAACCGTGCTGACGTCAAGACATCGCTCCCGGCGAGGCGCAGGCACCCCCAAGCGTCCATCCATATACGCAAAAAGGGCTGCTCATGCAGCCCTTTTGTGTTCCGGAACAGTCTTTCTTACTGGCTGTTGTCGACCATGAACTCAACAGCCCCCTGCAATTCTGCCTCCGAACAGGTCATACAAAGCCCCTTGGGCGGCATGGCCTTCAGGCCATTGGTTGCATTGGCAAGCAAGCTGTCCATACCCGCCGCAATGCGTGGTGCCCAGGCCGCTGCATCACCCAATTTTGGTGCGCCCGCAGCACCCGTACCATGACAGGCCACGCAATTCGTGTTGTAAACCGCTTCACCGGATTTCGGGCCAGCAGCTGCCGTCGCTGAAGCAGCTGCGACAGATTCAGATGCAGCTTCAGGCTCTGACTCACCGGCGATATACACTTCACCAACCGGCTTGATATTTTCTACCACAATCTCCTCTGGTTTGGAGTCTGTAACATCACTGGTCAGATTGGAGGCGATAATGACCAGAATGATCGCAAATACGGCCAATCCGCCCATAATTATAAAAAATGTGGTAAAAAACTCTTTATCTTGACTCACTGTAATCTCCTGGTTTATTTGGGGAAACACCAGCCTGCTAACATGGCGCCTGAAACGAATGCCGCCGAATTATACTGGAAACGCACAACACAGGAAATCTCGTGTAACAGCCGTAAAATCAGTGCCCTTCGACCATAGACCCACCGAACAGATAGCGTTATTCTCACTGTCCGCCCTTCACAGGGCAATCAGCGCCCGTAGCTCAGCTGGATAGAGTACCGGCTTCCGAAGCCGGGTGTCAGAGGTTCGAATCCTCTCGGGCGCGCCATATATATCAGGAGGTTAGTTCACCTCCTTTGTTGCCTTACAAACCGCTAACGTGACCGATCACCCTCACAAGATCAGGGTTTTCCATGGCATAGACCGCAACTCACCGGCGTTCCTTTGGCCAGGTGAATGTTCCTGTCACCATCATCGTCTCGCAGGTAGAGTCCCGCGCCGCTGCAGTCCGGGAAAGCACCGTACCCTCAAGGTTCCGGCCATGGCAAGCCCGGCAGGCATTGGGGTTCTGCTCGTAGAAATCCTCATGCTCCAGGTTCCAGTCCGTGCTGTTGACGTTGTGCATCCCATGGGGGCCGCTCAGGGTAAGCGGCAGGCTGGTATGACAGGTGCTGCACTCACTGATAGTGCCGGCATGGCCCTGCAGTTGAATGGCTGTCTGGTTGTCATTGGCAGCCGCCAGTG
>JASJGW010000080.1:0-3862 GCA_033791305.1 Gammaproteobacteria bacterium
CTGGTGACCGGGCCGACTGGCAGCGGCAAGACCACCTCGCTGTATGCGGCACTGAATCATCTCAACAGCATCGAGAAGAATATCGTTACCATCGAGGACCCGGTGGAATACCAGATTGATATCGTCAACCAGAACGAGGTGCACGATAAAATCGGTCTGTCGTTCTCGACCATCCTGCGGCATACCCTGCGGCAGGATCCGGACATCGTCATGGTCGGCGAGATTCGCGATCGGGAAACGGCCGAGATCGCCGTACAGGCCGCACTTACCGGCCACCTGGTGCTGTCCACCCTGCACACCAATCATGCTATTGGCGCCATTACCCGCATGATCGACATGGGCGTGGAACCCTACCTGTTGTCGTCAGCACTGATTGGCGTCATCGCACAGCGCCTGATACGCACCATCTGTCCGGCATGCCGGACGCAGTATGTTGCCACGCCGGAACTGATGCGGCGTTACGGCTGGGAGGGCGAACACCAGGTGCGGCTGGCGCGCGGCCGGGGCTGCCCGGAGTGTTACGACTCGGGCTACAAGGGCCGGATCGGTATTCACGAGGTGCTGCAGGTGGACGAGGAACTGCAGCGCCTGGTGACATCCAACCCGAGTCGTGACGAGCTGACCGGTTATCTGAAAGACAGGAATATCACCACGCTGTTCCACGATGGCCTCGATCACGTCCGTCACGGCGACACCACCATTGAGGAAATCTCCCGGGTGATCAACCTCTGACGGTTTGCAAAATGCCTATAGAACTCTCTGAATTCACTGCTGGCAACGACCTGAACCCGTCGGAGCCGCGTTCCGCCGGATTGCGTGCCCTGGGCAAGAAGGCGCCTGGCATGCATGAGCGGATGTTCTTCACCGAGCAGTTGTCCCTGTTGCTGGAGACAGGGACCGCCCTGCATGTGGCATTGCAGGCCCTGAAGAAGCAGGTCGAGAATCCTGCGATGGTCGAGGTGATCGATGGCCTGAATGAAAAGATCACTGAAGGCAAGCCCCTGTCGTATGCGCTGGCGCAATACCCGGCGTTGTTCCCGGCGACCTACGTCAACCTGGTTGCCGCGGCCGAAGATGGCGGTTTTCTCGACCGGGTGCTGCTGGAACTGATGCGCATGGACGAGAAGCGGGAAGAACTCAGGAGTACCGTGGTGTCGGCGCTTTCCTACCCGGCGTTCCTGGTCACATTCTCGCTGTTCGTGGTGATCTTTGTGCTGGTGGTGGTATTTCCGAAGTTCGCCGACATGTTCGCCAGCATAGCCGACAAACTGCCAATGACTACCATCGTGTTGATGCAGGCCAGTCATGCACTGACCCGGCACTGGGTACCGATTCTGGCCACTGTGGTTGCGAGTGTAGCGGGGCTGGTCTGGTGGCTGCATACACCGGCGGGCAAGGCGTTGCTGGATCGACTCAAGCTCAGGGTGTTCGGCTTGCGCGATATCTTTATCCAGATCTACCTCATCCAGTCGCTGCGTGTCCTCGGTCTGTCCATCGGTAATGGCGTCAGCATCCCGGACGCGCTTGCTTCCTGCAGAGAGGTGGTCAGCAACAAGGTATTCCAGGCCTTTCTCATCAACGTGGAATACAAGGTCAATGAAGGTTCCGGCTTTGCTGCGGCCTTTCAGCAGGCAGACTTCATGCCACCCACGGTCAAGCAGATGGTGACTACCGGCGAGGAGACCGGCAACCTGCCGCGCGTGCTGGGCCGGATCGCGGATTACTATGAACGGGAACTGGCGAAAAAACTCGCTGCCTTCTCGCGCATGGTCGAGCCCATCATGCTCATCGTCATGGGTGGTGTGGTGGGACTGATTGTCAGTTCGCTGATCCTGCCGATTTTCAAGCTGTCGCAGGCCGTTGGTTGACAAATCCCGGCTGTATCACACCCCGCAGGGTGCGCTGTGTGCACCGCTATCGTCTGGACACAACAATACCGTCGGTAAATCAGTCTCTTACTTAGGTCGAACAAAGAATGTAAAAAGATACAAGTTGGCTAAAGATATTCGGGGAGCATACCGATAACTGGTTCGCAGTATGGAAAATTAGATATGTAATTACGCGGACGCAAAGGAAAGCGCAGGAGACAGAAATTATGACTACGCAGAGTACATTACGCAAACAAGCCGGTTTTACCCTGGTCGAATTGTTGATCGTCGCCATCATCCTGGCGATTCTCGCAGCCATTGTTGTTCCGCAATTCGCTTCATCAACAGACGATGCCATCGACTCGGCCCTCAAGTCCAACCTGTCCGGTATTCGGGGTGCCATCGATCTGTATGCTCAGCAGCATGGCGGTACATTCCCGGGTGCGGCCGACAGCACGACGGCTGGTTGCCCGACCGGTACCGGCGGCGCCGCGGGTGATCTTGCGCAGACGTTGGCGGGCCTGACCAACCAGCTGGCACGCTACACCAATGCCGCGGGTGAATCCTGCAGTATTGCAGATGATCCGGCTGGTGGTACGGTGGAATACCCGTTCGGGCCCTACCTGAAGGCGGATGTCTTCCCCGAGAACCAGGTCATCGATGCCAACACCGTGACCTTCGTGTCCACGGGTGACCTGGCGATGGGCGGCGCGGATGCAACCGCCTGGCGCTACGACGTCACATCCGGTAAGTTCATTGCCGATGACACCTCGCTGGACGGCAACGGTGTCGCCTACGATACCTACTGATCGTCACCAGCAATGACAGCAAGGGGCATCAGTGTTGAACGGGGCATTGCGTAGTCGTGGTGTAACACTTCCCGAACTCCTGATTGTCCTGACTATACTGGGGGTCGCCGCGGCAGTGGCGATCCCCAGTTTGTCTTCCAGCAACCCACAGACGCTTGACCTGGCGGCAGAGGAATTTGCCAATGCCATGCGCTTTGCACGCAGCGAGGCACTGCGTACCGGCGAACCGCGCGGATTCCGACAGAAATCCTCCAACAAACGCATCCGGGTATTCCGTCTGGACACGGCTACCGCCCCCTGGACACCGAACTACGATGTCTATCATCCCGTCAGTAAGCAACTTTACGACATCGATCTGAATAGTCATCCGTTTGCAGCCGCTGACAATTTGACCCATAACAGGACCTATCGGGGGTCCTGTAATAAACCCGGCAATGTTTATTTCGACAGCAGCGGCATCCCCCGGTGCGCAGACCCGGAAACCGTGCTCCTGGAACAGTTTGATGTGACGCTCACGTTGGGACCCCATTCGCGAGTTGTCACGCTGCACGGTATTACCGGCCGGGTGACAGTGCAGTGACAGATCCGAAACATTCCGCAGGCTGTGTCGTGCGCACCAGCAATCTGAACCATCACCACATGGCCGGCCTCACCTATATCGAGGTGCTGATCGCCACGGCACTGATTGCCATCACCCTGGTCCCGGCCATGGAGGCACTGCAGCCCGCCATGCAGGGGGCAAGCATCCATGAAGCGCAAACAGTCCAGCACTATGAACTCACCGCCATGCTGGAAGAGGTGCTGGCCAGACCGTTCAGTGAGCTGGACGATGAAGCGGTTGCCATCAGTGACCCGGCTGTCGCCAGCGTCACCTATTCTGACCTGGCGGGGCAAGCCGATCGCCGCCTGGTGTACCTGTCTCGCTACGATGCCGACAATGCCGATGGCAACGGCAACTTCTTTGATACCGGCATGGACGAGGGCCTGCTCTGGGTACGGGTTGAATTTGAAGAGACCGTGCAGGCGATCGAGAGCCTGACCAGTATCTATGACTAGGCCGCCACCCAACCGGTGCGCACGGCGCACCCTACAGAATGCCTACCCTCTCGCAGGGTATGACGTGCACTCCGTTGCACGTCGAAGTAAGAAACAACTTGCTGGGGGCGCCGTGCGCACCTGGAAACC
>JASJGW010000081.1:0-6478 GCA_033791305.1 Gammaproteobacteria bacterium
TGAACAGCCAATGCGTAAGGTCGAGTACCATTAAGATCAAACCTGCCAACCACACCGGGAGTATCTCCTATGACCGATACACTTTTTAAATGGGATGACTCCTTCCTGATTGGTATCGAAGAACTGGACCACGAGCACAAATTATTGATCGACGATATCAACAAGCTCCACAAGGAACTGGCCGGGCATGACGAAAAATCAGAAATCGAGGACTGTCTAGGCGATATTTACGCACGCATGCAGGCTCACTTTGCCCTTGAGGAGCATGTCATGAAGGAACATGGGTACAAGTTTTTCGATGAGCACAAGCGCGAGCACGAGGAATTGCTCGATAGTTACACCGAATACATGGTGCAGTTCCTGAATGATACCGGTGTCTCTTCCAGCAATCCCATTGAGGAGAACCTCAAGTACTGGGTTATAGAACATATTGTCACCAGTGATAAAAAAATGAGCCTAATGGTTCAGGAAAAGGAGTCTTTTAAAACAAAGCTACGGAAAAGGATATAGGATTTAAAACGGTGGCTGTTAACTCCTCACCCACTCCGTGTCAACAATCAGGAACCCCCTCCTGTTAATCGTCACAGTGGTTGTCGAAGCACCACAAGCCTGGATAAAATACCCAACAATACCAAGAATATACGTAAAAGTACTTATGTCAGCAGGAAGAGCATAGTCTGCCATTTATGACAATACTGGCAGACAATACTGACGAAACTGTCACCACAACACAAATCACCGGCACAGTGGTGATGGCAAGACTTCTCTACTCGGCTGCATAAATCATTGTTAACAACAATAATAAGTAACTGGCTGTGACAGTTTGACGCATTTGGCACATCTTTTGTAATGTCTTACTACCGGTCCCTGTACGATAACAGCCGTCATTCGTCGGAGACAGTTGAGAAACGGGTTACAGTGCACAGGGCTTGGGAACGATTCCGGGCATGCATGGCACAATCCATGCGCACGTAGAGTTGTAATCTGACCCACACAAAAAAAAGTTTGACCGCTTTACCCCAGGATGGGGTGTGCCGCTGGATGAGCGGCAAGCAGTATAACCATAAGAATGCCAAGGGGGAGGAAGCATGGTAATCGCGCGCGAATACACCGTCATTCAGTCACAGCTGAAAGAGGCCATGGCGGCCAGTGAGCAAGGGCATTTGGCAGTAAACTCTCCTCTTATCGATGAGATGGGGTACGGCGCTGCCCGATTCCTTGAGGCCGTGCAAAAACCTGCCGCCGCGGTAGACCATGCTCTCGCACTGCCAGAGTATGGGAAGCTGGTGAGTCAGATCATGAGTCAGGTCATGAAGGGCGCTGTAGCCCCTGCCTCTCTGGTCCAGGTCGAAGGCAACGGCCTGCGGCTGACCATGCCCCATTGTCCGTTTACTGACTGGTCCGAGCAATCTCAACATGTGTGCCATTTCGTCTTCAGCCTCGCCGGTCACATTGCTGCGCGTCACTTCGGTTATGCAAGAGTGTGTTTCCAGACGTGCCCGAAATCACAGGATGATGCCTGCGATGTTTCTATCTGTACGGATGTCACACAGGCAGGACAGGGTGATGGTTACGAGTATTGGCCGCGGGAGAAGATCGCGACCCAGCGTACAACGGGTGGCGAGGTCTGGCCATTGGAGGCAAGGGCCGGAGTGGCCGTGAAGGAACTGGCGCCTCAGACCGTAACTGTTTCGCTAGGTGAGGGTGACTTGAAGATTGTGGCTCGCTCGCGAGCCATGCACCGCGTCCTGCAAGCCGTAAAGACTATCGCACCGACCTTGGCCACTGTGTTAATTACGGGTGAGACCGGCGTCGGTAAAGAGCTGGTAGCAAGGGCAGTGCACGCACTGAGTAACCGCAGTGACCGACCCTTTATAGCAATGAACTGCGGCGCTATCCCGGAGACGCTGATCGAGAGCACCTTATTCGGGCATGAACGCGGCGCCTTTACCGGCGCCCACCAGGCGTGTCCGGGCGTCTTCGAGCGTGCCCAGGACGGGACGCTATTTCTCGACGAGATCGACTCACTCTCCCCGGCCGGGCAGCAACGGCTTCTGCGGGTTTTGCAAGAGGGGGATTACACGCGGGTTGGGGGTCGCCAAATCCTGCGTGCGCACGCCAGGATCGTCACCGCAACCAACAGGGGGCTGGAGGAGGCTGTCCGACAGGGAGCCTTCCGCAAGGATCTTTTCTACCGCTTTAATGTGCTGCCTCTGGCGATTCCACCGCTGCGTGAACGGCCCGATGATATTCCCGCCCTGGTAGAGCATATACTGACGAAGCTGAACAGGAAGTATGACAAGCAGATCACATCGATCCCATGCGCGCTTATGCACCAGCTTATGCGTCATGATTGGCCGGGCAATGTGCGGGAGTTGGAGAACATACTGGAGCGCAGCTTCCTGCTCTCTATCGGGCATGAACTGGAGCTGATCATGCAACCGCTGGATTTTTCTGATTCAGAGGTAGCGTCCACGTTCGAGCCGGAAAAACCTTGGCGCGAACATAGGAAGGATGCTGTCACCAGCATGGAGATAAATTACCTCAAAGCGGCGTTGGCGCGCTTTGAGGGGAATGTCTGCATGGTCGCGACGCTCATGGACTTAACCACTCGCGCAGTCTACATGAAGCTGCGCAATCACCACATCGATCCTCACGCGTACAAACATTAAGCCCAGATTGCGGACTGCGGCTAGCTAGTGTCCGTCCATAAAGAATAACTCTCGCCAAGACGCCAAGATCGCAAAGTTATAATCTATTGTTATCAAAAACATACTAAAGTTATTTCTTGGCGTCTTTGCGCCTTTGCGAGAGAAATTACAGCGTTTATGGATGGAAACTAGCTAGTGTCTCCCTGTACGTTGTGCCGGGAAACGCGCAACGTGCAGCCTATGTCTTGATATTGCGTAACGCGGTCAGTATCTGTTCCGGTTCCATGCGTTTGGTGTAGTCCTTGTCGACATGTGCGGCACGGACAACGCTGTTGCTATCAATGACGTAGGTGGCAGGTACGGGGAGCTCCCAGCTGTTGTCACCGTTACTGGCGGGTACATCCAGCCCCCACTTGAGATAGAGTGGCCGCATTTCCTCGTAGACCGTGAAAATCAGTCCGTAGTCGCGTGCCGTTGTGTTGCCTATGTCACTTAGCACATCAAATTCAAGCTGGTGTTTTTCAGCGGTTGTCATGGAATTATCCGGTGTCTCGGGAGAAACACCGATCAGGCTGGCACCCAGTGCCCTGATCTCGGGGAGTGCTGCCTGCAATGCCCGCAGTTCCAGGTTGCAGAACGGGCACCAGCCACCCCGGTAAAAATTCAATATCACGGGCCCTGCGTTGAGTTTGTCGTGCAGGGTCACTGCTGCGCCGGTTGCCGCTGGCAGGGTGAAGTCGGGGGCAATTGCTCCGACATTGATGGCGTTCTCACCGGTGCTGGAAGCTTGCAGTTTCTCAAAACTGGCACCGACAGCCATGGCGTCGTCATCCGGCAGCGAAGATATGAAGGCGTCAACAGTTTCACCAAGTTGGTCGGTCAGGCTGTGTGCTGAATGTGACATGATGGGATCTCCTCAAAGGTTGTCCTGATTGCGGGCGTCAGCCAGTGTGATGTATTCCGGTCGGGCGCTCATGGTGACAGTGATATCGATGTTGTCTGATACGGCAACCGGCAAAGCGGTGATTCCGAATGCCTCGCGACTGATCGTGAGCGTTGCTTCGAGCCGGGAGTCGGCAGTCAGGACGTCATCCGCACTGTCCAGATCGTGTTTCAGAACGAAGCTGACTTCACGGCTGATGCCATTCAGGTCAAGTTGCCCGGTGATCAAACCGTGGTCACGTGGATGCAGCGCTATGCTGTTGCTGGCAAAAGTGATGGCCGGAAAATTTTCAGTATTGAGCAGGGCCGGGCTGCGCAGGACACGATCCAGTGCCGTGTCACGGGTAGTGACACTGGCCGAATCAATATTGAAGGCGATGTCCCTGGCATGGCAGCTTTCGTTGAATACCAGCCCGCCGTGCAGGCGTTCAAATTCCCCGCTGATTACAAAGATACCCAGTACCCGGACAGAGAAAGCGACATCAGCGTGTGATAAATCCATTACCCATGACTCTTTAGGATTGGGGCCGGTGGCCTTAGCCTCGGGAATCACTGCCCATGACAGGAATGCAAGGGCAAGAAATACAGCAGCTGAAGGTGTCTTCATGGTGTTGTCTCCTGACAAGTTGACCGGTCAGTATAGATTTGGGCAAAAAAAGTTACTGCATTTTTGCCGGAATGATCAGTTGTAAGGCATGTTTTCCCAGTTTGCGTATGAGTTCCGGATCGTTACGGATCTTCGCGTAGACCATGATGCCTTCAACATAGGCAAAGATGGCCCTTGCCGTTGCGGCGGTATCAATGGCAGGCAGGTCACCCTTGGTGACAGCCTCTGCAAGTGCCTTCTCAAAGGGCTTTTCCGAGGCGCGGAGGATGTCATCAACCTTGCAGCGGATGTCCTCGTCCCGGGTGCTCATTTCACAGCCAAGATTTCCAAACGGGCAGCCGAACACGTAACCGGTGTCCTGTTTCACCCGGGCGTGGAAGTCATAGACCGTTGTAAAAAAACGCTCGATACGTGCCAGCGGGGGGATGTCATCAACGAATGCCTTGTTAATGATCGTTTCATACATAACAGCCTGTGACTGATCCAGGACGGCCAGAGCGAGGTCGCGTTTTGAGGGGAAGAAATGATAAAAACTGCCTTTCTTCACGTCAGCACGGTCACAAATCGCCTGTACGCCGACTTCGTTGTAGCTGCGTGTGTATATCAACTCCTGCGCGGCGCTGATGATTCGCTGACGTGTGTCAATTGTGGATTCCATGACGGTCACTATAGTTGACCGGTTGGTCAATGTCTATTGTGCGTACGCCAAAAATTAATAACAACCTGAATAATATAAAGAATTCTGGGGACTGCCCGGACAGGTTGTCGTGTATGAGCATATATGGAAGGAAGCTCTGATTCATTCAATGAACCAGGGGAGGGGGCTGGGCGCACCGAAAATAACATGCAAGCTATTGATGCAGGGTGTGCATAGCGTTCCCTGCAGACATTGCTGCACCTGAGTGCCAGCCTGTGCGAATAATCTTTTCGTTTTCCAACGGTATTTGGTTAAGCTCTCGGCTGGTTAATGCAAAGGGAGATACCCGTTGGTTGAAACGATTGCCCGGCTGGCGTGGCGCATTATTTGCTGGATTGAACTGACCGTATTCACATTGTTGCTGTACGTGTTGTCATATTTGCCGCGGACGTGGCTGGATGGTTTTTATTTCAGCTTGTTTCAGTCGTGGTCCCGCGCGTTTGTGCGGGCACTGGGTGTAGACCTGCGCGTGCACCAGAAAAATCTTCATCCCCTGCCGGCGCAATATATCCTGATTGCCAATCACCCGTCGGCTTTCGAGGATATCGGGATTCCGGCGGTTTTCCCGGTGCATTCGCTGGCGAAGATTGAAGTGGCGGACTGGTGGTTCGTCGGTCGTATCAGTACCGCATCCGGTTCCCTGTATGTGCAGCGTGAGTCGAAAGAATCACGTGCAGCAGCAGGCGAAGCCATCGAGCAGGAACTTGGCGAGGGCAAGAGCATTGCGCTCTACCCGGAGGGTGGCTGCAAGGGACGGCGGATCTTCGAGTCGTTTCGCTACGGTGCATTTGATATTTCCCTGCGCACGGGGATCCCGATACTACCGGTATTCCTGCACTACGAATCCCAGGATGACTTCGAGTGGCGTGCTCCGCAGACACTGCTGCACAAGATCTGGCACATGATGACCAGCCGCAACAACCGTGCAAATTATTATATCTACGACGTGTTTGATCCGGCGCAATTCTCTGACAAGGCAGCCTATGCAGAGTATGCTCACGCGAAATATCTCGAGTGGCAGGCCCGTTATCTCGACTAGACTGCTGCAAGTCCTGCAACAAGAAACAATGGCTGTGGTAATCGCGTCAGGCTCAGGTAGAATTTCTACCCGCCTGCGACCTGTTGGCTACGTTATAACTGCATGGAGATTGACGATGAACTTGTGCATGGGGCTTGAGGTACGTCTGGCCTCAATGGCGTTGCTGGTTACCACCACGCTACTGGCCGGGTTTCCGGCAGTGGCCGATGAACTGATTATGAAGGACGGCTCGCGCCTGCTGGGCAAGGTTGTCAAGGAAGATGAAGGCGGCACCCTCAATTTTGAAACCTCCTACGCCGGTACTATCAAGGTCAAGTGGTCAGAAATCATCGAACTGATTGCAGACGAACCGATTGTGGTGCTACTAAAGAACAGGGAAACACGCGTGTTGACGAATGCCAAAAATACGGGAGCAGGCGTAGTGATTGCAGATGAGTCGGGATCCACTGAAACACTATTCCCGAGCGAGGTGGCTTATGTCAATCCCGAACCCTGGCGGCTTGGCAAGGGCATGCGCTGGACTGGCAATGTCAATGTTGTTC
>JASJGW010000082.1:0-10682 GCA_033791305.1 Gammaproteobacteria bacterium
CCCTCGATGCTCAGGATAATATCGTCTTTGCGGATACCTGCCTGTGATGCCGGACCCTTAACGACACGGGTAACCAGCACTCCGCCCTGGATCTCAAGCGTCTCCTGCTGCTCGTCACTCAGGTCAATGGCACCGAACCCGATCCGGTTGGTCTGCTCATCCTCCGATTTTCTTGTCACCTTTGCAACTGACTGGTCATCAGGCAATTCGCCCAGGGTGACCTTGAGCGTCTGTTCACGACCATTGCGGAAAATCAAGACCGGTAACGCTACGCCGACATTCGAGCTGCCGACAATGGGTGGCAGGCTGGCAGAACTCTGGACCTCCTGGTGATTGAATTCGACAATGACATCACCAACCTCAATGTCGGCCTTTATCGCAGGGCTGTCAGGCATGACTTTTGCCACCAGTGCTCCACGTGGACGTTTCATACCAAACGACTCGGCCAGATCGAGTGTGACATCCTGGATCAACACACCCAGCCAGCCACGTCTTACCCTGCCGGCGGTCTTCAGCTGGTCTGCCACGTCCATTGCCACCTCAACCGGGATGGCAAAAGACAGGCCCATGTAACCGCCGGTACGGCTGTAGATCTGTGAGTTCACACCCACCACCTCACCTTCCTGGTTAAATAACGGCCCGCCCGAATTGCCAGGATTGATGGCAACGTCCGTCTGGATAAACGGGACATAGTTTTCACTCGGCAGGCTGCGACCCTTGGCACTGACAATGCCGGCGGTTGCGGAATGATCAAAGCCAAACGGTGAACCAATCGCCAGCACCCACTCACCCACTTCCAGCTCGCTCGATTTGCCAATCTTCACAACCGGCAGACCGGTTGCCTCGATTTTCAGCAACGCCACGTCACTGCGCTGGTCTATACCAATCACCTCGCCTTTCAACTCACGCCGGTCACTCAGGCGCACGATAATCTCGTCAGCGTCTTTCACGACATGGTAATTGGTCATCACGTAGCCGTCCTTGGAGATAATAAATCCGGACCCCAGTGACTTTGCATCACGGTAACTGGGCTCGCCGCCCTCATCATGGTCAAAGAAATATTTAAACAGTTCGCCGAACGGGCTGTCTTCAGGGAACTCCGGCATCTCAAAACCCTCCGGCAGCTGCGGCATGCCGGCATCTATTTTTTGCGTGGTACTGATATTGACGACGGCACTGCGGGTTTCCTTCACCAGCTCAACAAAACCAGGAAGGTGTTTTGCCTGGGCAGCTTGCATACACAACAGGAAAAACCCCGCTATCAGTGCAACCATTGTAGTCTTGCGAATATTCAACATACCTGACACTCCATACAGAAGAATTAGTAAACACCCCACCAAGCAGTGCCGGTGGCCTGATACACACTACCCGCCTAGTTTCTGCCGGTCGTAGCGTGCTGTCGCAGCACCACCGGTTGATAGGCAACATCTTTTGCTGTTGTCCGGCTGAAACGCCGCAGCCAGAACAGTGCCGCTAAAAATCCGGCCAGGGCCCCGCCAATAGCCATCAGATCTGACCCGCTGGCCAGCAGTTGCTTCCCTGCGAAATGCCCGGCGAGCGCCCCGGCAAACAGACCAGCCAACGGTGCTGAATAGACAGCCAGTGAGCCACGCACCAGCCCTGACTCGGAAATGCCCACCACCACGGTATCACCAACGCGTGCATGGATGCGATTCAGCACCTGTAATCGCATCCGGCGCTGACCGAACATCTTCGCAATAGCCGAAGTCCCGCAACCCTTGCGCACGGCACAGCCACTGCAGGCAGACGTACGCTCACTCTCTATCCAGGCAAAATCACCCTCCACAGCAACCACCCTGCCGGACTCTTCAATCATGATCAGGGCCAGAGGGCCCGACAGAGTTGGCAACCATCTGCACGGTTGCCGGCGGAACCTCACCAACGACAGTGACCTGATAACCGTCTACGACTGCACCAAAGGCATGCATGGCACCCATGCTCGACAAGCCCTGAAACGCATCAGCGTCTGACTTCAACTTTTCAACGTAGACGGACATTGTTGCGAGACCGTCGCTGAACACCATGTGTTCTACACTTGCACCCTCCTTGCGCATGCGCTTGTGCTGAAAATCAGTCAGCTCGAAGCCGACCGGCAAGCGCTTCACGGCCCAGCCAGGCTTGCCCGGCCTGGCAGCAGGACTATGACTGTCGGTACCCTGACGGGTCCAGCTATAGCCATCACCCGTCAAGGAAGGTTGCAGGGCAGCAACAGGAATACTGCCACCGACATTCAGTCGGGTGAACATGACCTGCTCAATGGCCTCACCATCCACGTCTGTCAAATCAGATTTAAGCAACATGTAGTTGCTGGCATCTATCCAGAAACGGTAGCCGTAACGAAAGCGGTCCTTTGGTGTAATCGAAATAACACGACTCAGGTACCCTGCCATGCGGTCTTCGCCAAGTTCCTGCAGCCGGTAGTTACGTGACAGCCTGTCCAGATCCCCGGGAACTACCGGAAAAGGCTGCCGGGGACGGCTTTGTCCCACCATGACAGACTTGCTATCTGCTATGATACAGGTAACAACCCTGTCATCCCGCAACACTTCACGGGGACTGCCCGTCAGAGAAACCAGACGCTCCATTTCGCCATACTCACCCGCCTGGTGAACAATGCGCATGGCTTCAAGCTTGCCATCGTGCAGGTAAACAAAGGTGCCGTCATAATCAAGTGATTGCATGGCACTGGACATCTCATCCAGCCATCGACGCGCATTGTCCTGGGCATATGCCTGCCCGACAACGACCAGCAAGGCCGGCAACAGCCATTGCACGCAATTATTCCTTATCATCAACGTTCATATCATGGCCAACAAGGCGAACATACGGCAGCATGCCACGGTTCACTGCATACTCATTATGGTTAACAAGGTATACATCCAGGCTCTGCGCACCGGTGGATGAATTTACAGGGGTATTTGCATCCAATCCGGCAGATTCATCTGTCGCCGGTGCAGTGGCAATTACTGCTGCCGCTGACGGTACTTCCTGACGGACGGACTGCAGTGACAACACGGCCACAACCGCCACAGACGCCGCGAGGGCAAGCCCTGCGACCGGTTTGAACAACCTGGCCAGTCTTGAAGGCCCGATCTGTACGCCCGGGTCATCCTGCAACGCCAGCTGGACGCCAATATTAAAATCGGGATCGATCTTGCGCGGTAAATGATTTTGCAGGGAATCGCTGATCAACTGGTAACGTAACAGGCTGTCACGTAATGCTACATCGGCTCCCAGCCGCTTGATCAGCAAGACCTGCTCGGCTTCAGCCAGTTCATCATCTACCAGCGCGGAAATCTGTTCGTGTAGTTTTTCTGTCATGGTGGCAAGCTCACAAAAGTCTAATCCAGTAATGGTTTCAACCGTGTATCAATCGCATCCCTTGCCCTGAAAATCCGCGACCGTACTGTCCCGATAGGACAATCCATGGTCTGGGCAATCTCTTCATAACTCAAACCTTCCAGCTCACGCAGTGTAATTGCAGTACGCAAATCATCGGGCAACTCATCAATGGCCGAGACGATCGCCCCCTGTATTTCATCCTTTAACAGCAGACGTTCCGGTGTTGCATACTCTTTAAGACCTGTCGCACCTTCATATTGTTCCGCATCCTGGGCATCAATATCACTCCGGGGCGGTCGACGGCCACTGGCGACCAGATAATTCTTCGCGGTATTGATCGCAATCCGGTAGAGCCAGGTATAAAACGCGCTGTCACCCCGAAAGCGGCCAATCGCCCGGTAAGCCTTGATAAAGGCCTCCTGTGCGACATCCCTGGACTCATCCGCATCATGGACATAGCGATGAACCAACTGTATGATTTTATTCTGGTATTTTAAAACAAGGACATCAAATGCCTGCTTATCACCCGCCTGTACCTGTTTTACCAGTGCTTGATCAATACTTCGTTCACCCATCCGGGCTGTCTCCCTTCAACCCGACACCATTCAAGTAGACTTCGGCTGCCCGGAATAGTTCAGTGTTAATGTATGAAAATCAGATGTTTCCACTGAAATACGGTGGCCCACCAAGCCCTGCATACCGTTTTTTGCAGCTGGCTGACGGGTACGCTACGCTTTACCCAGCCTACAACAAATCAATCTGTTTGCCGCAGGTCGGGTTAACGAGTGCCGCATAGGACCCAACACACAATGGGGACAAATGATAATTACCTGAGGGACCTGCAGGCAAGCTATGCCAGCTGACAACAGTTTTGATGTCCTTATCATTGGCAGTGGCGCAGCTGGATTGAGTCTCGCCTTGCGGCTACCCGGCCATGTGCAGGTCGCTGTGCTTGCCAAGAGCGCCCTCGATGAAGGCTGTACCCTGTACGCCCAGGGCGGCATCTCGGCCGTCACTCAGGCCCCGGACACCTATGAGTCGCACATCGCTGACACGCTAAACGCCGGCGCCGGCTTGAACGACCCGGAGACCGTTCGCTTTACCATCGAAAGAGGACCGGAAGCCCTCCGCTGGCTGGTCGACCTCGGCGTACCATTTACCCGCGACAGCGATATCAGCAGCAACAACGACGACTTCCACCTGACGCGCGAAGGCGGTCATTCTACCCGACGGGTGTTACATGCCGCCGATGCCACTGGTCGCGCCATGGAAACGACGCTGCTTGGCGAGGCCCGTAAACACAATAACATTACCCTGCTTGAACACTATATCGCCATTGATCTGATTACCGGAAGCAAACTCGGACAAACAGACAACCGCTGCCTGGGTGCCTACGTCCTGAACCGCAGACAGCAATCGGTCGTTGGCCTCAGTGCCCGCAGCGTGGTACTGGCCACGGGCGGTGCCAGCAAGGTCTACCTGTATACCAGCAACCCGGACACTTCCAGTGGTGACGGCATCGCCATGGCCTGGCGGGCCGGCTGCAGGGTTGCCAATATGGAATTCAACCAGTTCCATCCCACCTGTCTGTACCATCCCAAGGCCAAATCATTCCTGGTCACGGAAGCCGTGCGCGGCGAAGGCGGCCGACTGCTGTTGCCGGATGGTACCCCCTTCATGGAACGTTTTGACAAGCGCGGTAACCTGGCACCACGCGACATCGTGGCACGCGCTATCGACCATGAAATGAAACGCCTGGGTGAGGAATACGTGCTGCTGGACATCAGCCACAAACCTGCACCCTTTATCAGAGAACACTTCCCGAATGTCTATGCGCGCTGCCGTGAACTCGGTTACGACATGACACTGGAGCCGATACCGGTGGTACCGGCTGCGCATTATACCTGCGGCGGTATCATGACCGATCTGGACGGCCAGACCGACATTGCCGGCCTGTATGCCATCGGTGAGGTCGCCTGTACCGGGATGCACGGCGCCAACCGCATGGCCAGTAACTCACTGCTGGAATGCCTGGTATTTGCCCGTGCCGCCAGTGAACATATCACGGCAACACTCACTGACACCCCTGAACCGCCGCCATTACCACCATGGGACGAATCACGGGTGCGTGACTCTGATGAAGAGGTGGTCGTCAGCCACAACTGGGATGAACTGCGACGCTGCATGTGGAACTACGTAGGCATCGTCAGGACAGACAAACGTCTGCAACGTGCCTGGCGCCGCGTTGACCTGCTGCAGCAGGAGATCCAGGAATACTATAGCCATTTCACCGTATCCAATGACTTGCTGGAACTGCGTAATCTCGCCCAGGTGGCTGCGCTCATAATCCACTCGGCACAGCAGCGCAAGGAAAGTCGTGGCCTGCATTTCACCCTGGATTACCCGGAACCGGATACCAGCAAGCCGCCCACCGACACCATCCTCACACCGGAACATCCGCTGCATATTAACTTTGCCGTGTAGGCAGCAATCAAGGAACCTTTCAAACCAATCGCAACGGCTACTGAAGAAAATCAAGCGGGGTGACAGATTTCTTTAATAGCCGCGAAGGACACGAAAACATTTCCAGGGTGGATGTTATTTTTCTGTGTGCTTCCGTGGAAAATTTTTCTTCCACTGTCAGGTAATCTCGAAACAGCTAAAGCCGGGCACCTCCGGGCCGGCCTCACGCTGTACATCACTGACCACCGCCTGTGGGGGGCCTTCCCATAACCACTGTTGCAATGACTCCAGCGCCGCCTGCGCCCCGCGGGCCGTGACCGCAACGCGTCCATCCGGCAAATTGCTGACCTCTCCTGTCAGTCCCAGCGCCCGGGCCCGGTCGCGTGTCGACGCCCTGAAAAACACGCCTTGCACGCGGCCGGAGACATAAAAGCGAGCACAGGCCATGCTGACTTGTCCCTCTGTAATTGGGCGTAACCGGGCGTTATTGCCCGCTGGCCCCTGATGACTGCGTCACGGGTTCCATGCCAACACCCTCCTGCTGTTTGCGGGCAATATACTTCTCAATAGCCTCACGCGTCACCGGTCCTTCCTGACGCGCCACGCGTTCACCCTGTGGCGAGATGATGTACGAAGTCGGCAGACCCAGCACCGGACCCAGTTCGGTCACCGGTTCCGGTGCCGCATTCATAACCGGATAGGACATCATGTGACTGTCAACAAATTCCTTCAGGTAGTCCCTGTTGACCTCTTCAAAGTCGATACCAAGCACCACGATCGTATCCCGGTTTTCTTCATAGAGTTCTACCAGGTCCGGAATCTCTTCCAGGCAGGGCGGACACCAGGTAGCCCAGTAATTAACAATCACCCACTTGCCCCGGAAATCTGACAGGGAGACGGACTTGCCGTCCAGGTCCAGCAAAGTGAAATCAACCTTCTCTGCAACAACCGGCAATGTAACAAACAGTGCCATAATAAAAATCAATAAACGCATTATTTACTCCTATAGGGCTTGAGAGAGATTATACTCTCCTCAACAGATTGTGCAGTCGGGCTGCCTCCACGGTGGCAGAACCGCTACAATTAGGACTGACACCACCACTTCTGGTTCCCTGAAATAGCCGGCATGAGCACAATTAGCAAAGACGATTTCACCAACAGTATCTGCGATGCACTGCAATACATTTCCTATTTTCACCCGCCGGATTTTATCAAGGCCCTGAATGCGGCCTACCAGCGTGAGGAATCCCCGGCTGCAAAAGATGCCATGGCGCAAATACTGATTAATTCACGCATGTGCGCCGAAGGCCACCGGCCCATCTGCCAGGACACCGGGATCGTGAATATTTTCCTGAAGGTGGGCATGGATGTGCACTGGGATACGGACACCGGTATTGACGAGATGGTCAATGCAGCCGTACGGCGCGCCTACCTGGACGTGGACAATCCCCTGCGTGGCTCTATCGTCAGTGACCCGGCCGGTGAACGTCACAATACCGGTGACAACACCCCCGCCGTCATCCACAAGGATATTGTCACCGGTGACAAGGTTGAGGTAACGGTCGCTGCCAAGGGTGGTGGTTCGGAAAACAAGTCACGCTTTGCCATCCTCAACCCCAGCGATGACATCGTTGCCTGGGTACTACAACAGGTCCCCACCATGGGTGCCGGCTGGTGCCCGCCAGGCATCCTGGGTATCGGCATCGGCGGTACCGCCGAGAAGGCCATGCTGCTGGCCAAGGAAGCGCTTCTGGAACCCGTCACCATGCACGAACTACAGGCACGCGGACCGCAAAACCGGCTGGAGGAACTGCGCCTGGAGATTTTTGAAAAAGTGAATGCCCTCGGCATTGGCGCCCAGGGACTCGGTGGCCTGACCACCGTGCTGGATATAAAACTCAAGGACTACCCGACCCATGCGGCCTCCAAACCCGTTGCCCTGATTCCCAACTGTGCTGCCACCCGGCATGTGCATTTCACACTGGATGGCAGTGGCCCGGTACAACTCCGGCCGCCGCGGCTGGAAGACTGGCCGGAAATAACCCGCGCGGCCAGTGCCAGCACCCGCCGGATACAGCTGGATGACATCGATCCGGCCATCGAACTGGACTGGCAGCCCGGCGACACCCTGCTAATCAGCGGCAAGCTGCTCACCGGGCGCGACGCCGCGCACAAACGCATTATTGATTGCCTTGATCGCGGTGAACCGTTACCCAATGGCCTGGATTTCAGGGGACGCTTTCTCTACTACGTCGGACCGGTTGATCCGGTCGGTGACGAGATCGTCGGCCCCGCCGGTCCAACCACGGCGACACGCATGGACAAATTCACCGATGAACTGCTTGAAAAAACCGGCCTGCTCGGCATGATTGGCAAGGCGGAGCGCGGACCCGAGGCCATTGCCTCCATTGCACGGCACAGGGCCGTGTATCTGATTGCCACCGGTGGCGCCGCCTACCTGGTGTCGAAGGCCATACGCGCCGCACGCGTGGTGGCCTTCCCGGAACTAGGCATGGAGGCCGTCTATGAGTTTGAAGTCGAGGACATGCCGGTGACCGTGGCCGTCGATACCCGGGGGAACTCCATCCATGAGATCGGTCCCCGGGAATGGAAAATGCGTATTGCCAACATACCAGTGGTCACACAATAAATCTTATCCAGGAACAGCATACACGAGACCAAGACCATGACAGCTGACGTAAAGATTTACTACAACCCGAAATGCAGCAAGTGCCGACTGAGCCTTGAACTACTGGAACAGGAAGGACAACGGGCCGAGGTCATTGAATACCTCAACACAGCACCGGATGCCGCCACACTGGTATCCATCCTCAACATGCTGGGTATGGAGCCGCGCGACCTGATGCGCAAACATGAAAAGGAATACACCGGGGCAGGTCTGGATAATCCCGAGCTGTCGCGCACAGACCTGATCAATGCCATGATCAAATACCCGCGCCTGATTGAACGGCCGATTGTTATCAACAATGGCAAGGCAATCATCGGCAGACCACCGGAAAAAATCCTGGATATCCTGTGAATACAGCAAACGAAATACTAGTGCTCTACTACAGCCGTTATGGCGCCACAGCCGGGATGGCACAGCTCATAGCCCGTGGTATAGAAACCCACCCGGACTGCCAGGCACGTATCCGTACCGTACCGCCGGTATCCACCGTCTGCGCGGCAACAGCGGATGACATACCGGCAGAGGGACCGCCCTATGTCACGCTGGATGACCTGCGTGAATGCGCTGCACTGGTATTGGGCAGCCCGACCCGCTTCGGCAACATGGCCGCACCGCTCAAGTATTTCATTGATTCCACCAGCAGCCTGTGGCTGGGATGTGAACTGGCCGGCAAGCCGGCAGCGGTCTTTACCTCAACCTCGAGTATGCATGGAGGGCAGGAAACCACCCTGCTCTCCATGATGCTGCCACTACTGCATCACGGCATGCTCATCATGGGACTGCCCTATTCGGAAAGTGAATTGCTGACCACAGACAGTGGCGGCACACCCTACGGCCCCAGCCACACGGCCGGCAGTGACAGCAAACAACCGCTGACGGATGCAGAAAAACACCTGTGTACCGCACTGGGCAAGCGTATTGCCGACACCACCAGCCGGTTGACCTGAACGCTCAGCGAACGTCTCCCGTCAACAGACCCCAATGCCCGGCAGCCACTTTTTGCATGCACTGACCCTGTTCGGTTACTTCGGCACGCTTGCGTTGCTGACTGCCTGGTACAGCTGGATTGCACCCTCCACGCATTTCCCGACAGCACTGGTACTGATCATAATGCTCATCCCCCTGTTATTCCCGCTGCGCGGTCTGCTGCATGGCCGCAAGTACACCTTTGCATGGAGCTGCTTCCTGGCCCTGCTCTACTTCACGCACGGCGTCATGGAAGCCTACAGCTCGGAGCTGACCCGGCACCTGGGTCTGCTTGAGGTGCTGTTTACCTCACTCTGGTTTATTGCCGCCATGGTCTATATCCGCACAGGCAAGCAATAGACCAGTCACTAACTGACGGGCAGAACCATTCCTGACAGTCCCGCATGGTCAGGAAAGCACACCCATCACGGCCCCGGTCATACAGGTTGCCAGTGTGCCGGCTGCAATGGACTTCATCCCGAGATGAATAATCTCCGCACGCCGTTCCGGCACCATTGTTGCCAGGCCACCGATCATGATACCCAGACTGCCGAAGTTGGCAAAACCGCACAGCGCATAGGTCATGATCAACTGACTACGCGCATCCAGCTGACCGGCCGGCAGGGCCGCAAGATCCAGGTAGGCAAACAACTCGTTGAGGATGACCTTGGTTCCCAGCAGTGAACCACCGCTCACTGCCTGTTCCCAGGGAATTCCCATCAACCAGGCAACCGGTGCCAGCAACCAGCCCAGCAACCGTTGCAGGGTCAGTGGTGTATTATCCACACCGGGCAACAGACCCAGCATCATATTGACGAGACTGACCAGTGCGACCATGACAATCAGCATGGCCGTGATATTGATGATTAACTCAACGCCCTGCAGTGTCCCCTTGGTCACGGCATCCATATTGCTGGTCGCGCGCTGTGGCGGTACCAGTTCACCGGCCGTTGCACGTTCTTCGGGCGGTACCAGTACCTGGGCGATCACAATCGCTGCCGGCGCACTGATCAGCGAGGCCACCAGAATATGCCCCATGGCATCGGGCAGCACCGCGCTCAGGATGCTGGCATACAACACCATGACGGTACCGGCAATCGTCGCCATACCGGTGACCATCAGTGCAAACAATTCGCTACGGGTCATTTCCTGCAGGTAGGGCCGTACCAGCAGTGGCGCTTCAACCATGCCCACGAAGACA
>JASJGW010000083.1:0-5132 GCA_033791305.1 Gammaproteobacteria bacterium
TTTCTAACAGGTACGTGTTACGTAAAAAGCTGGCAGATCAATATAACCGAAGTAGATTGCCTGATTCCGGGTTATGACGGTAACATGACCATCCGCGCAGCGAACACTGGAGCTGGATGCTATTCTTGTCGCGATAATAGAAATTACGACACTGACGGATGTTATAGCGCCGACTATGAAGTTGCTCATGCCCTTTGCAGCCTGCGCAACACCATCAATCTCGATCATCCTCGCGCTATCACTAATGACTAGAGGCAATCCGCCAGCAGTGTTGACACTGACACCCAGCCAGTCACTGCTGTGGATAGACGGGCAACTGCACCCAGAGGCCCCCATCAACAACATGGTGACCCGGCTGGACATCCGCCAGGCCATCGACGTTGATGCCTTCCAGACAGCCTTCGCCGCCTTGGTGGAGCAGCACGAGGCCATGCGCCTGGTGGTCTCGAATAATGGCGAGCAGTTTGTAGCCTCCGTCACCGGTGATTCCCATCCGCGGGTACCCTTCATCGATTACTCGAAGGAGGCGAATGCCGAACAGCAATTCCACGCCTGGATTCAACAGCGCTGCCGACGTGTGTTTGGGCTCAATGAGCGGTTGTATGATGCGGCACTGATCAAGCTGGGCGAACAGCACTTCGTGTTCTTCATGAACCAGCACCACTGCGTCACCGACGGCCGCAGCTGCCAGGTCATGCTGTCCGCCCTCGACCAGTACTATGCAGAGCAGGTAACAACCGGCTGCGTAGCCCCACACGTCAAAGATGATGCCAGCCGTTCCTTTACCGAATATCTCCTGTCGCGCGCCGACTACCTGGGCTCAGAACAGGCACAGACCAGCGAGGCTTTCTGGACCGAGCGCTACAGGGATGCTCCCGAACCGGTTAAGTTCTATGGCCGCAGCAGTGATATTAAAAACGTCACCGCCCAGCGCCACGCCCGGGTGTTGCCAGCAGCACTGGCCGGGAAAATCCTGGCTGGCAAAAAGGAAACGCCCCCCTCCATCGTGTTTGCCACGGTACTGTTCGCCTTCTTGCGACGGACCACCGGCAACAGCGACCTGTGCATCGGCGTGCCCCTGCTCAATCGCGCCCCGGACTTTGCGAGCACTCTGGGACTGTTCATGGAGATCAGCCGCAACCGGCTGTCGGTCACGGCCGACGACAGCTTCGCCACCCTGCTGCAGAAGATCCGCGCCGAGGCGGCCAGCATCAAGCCGCACCGCTCGCACACCATCACCTCCCGAAACGGCCGTTTTGAAGCAATGCTCAACTACCGAATGCCAGCCGATACCCGCTTTGGCGGCCAGCCAGCCATTCTGCAGCGCATCCCGCCAATTGCCCTGCTGGACACCATCCCCAGCGACGAGGAACCTTCCGACTACTGGGCTGGGCGCAACAGCCTGGAAGTGGATATCACTCACACCCCGGCCAGCAGCGAGTTTTACGTGGCCCTGGATTTCAATACCGGTGTGTGGCCCGACCCGCAGGCACGCGAGCGCAGCCTGGAGCATTTCATCCGCCTGCTGGAGCACTACTTTGACAATCACAGCGCCAGCATCGACAGCCTGGACATCCTCTCCGGGGCCGAGCGCCAGCTATTGCAAAGCTGGAACGACACGAGCGCCGAATTTTCGCTGGAACCGGGCATACACCAGCTGTTTGAAGCTCAGGCTGCACGCACGCCCGCGGCAATCGCGCTGGAATACGGCAACGAACAGCTCAGCTACCAGCAGCTGAACAGTCGTGCCAACCGCCTGGCCCACGCCCTGATCCGCGAGGGTCTCGGCGCGGAGAGGCTCGTGGGCATCTCCCTCAAGCGCTCGATGGACCTGGTGGTGACGTTGCTGGCCACCCTTAAGGCCGGCGCGGCCTACGTGCCGCTAGACCCGACCTACCCCGAGAAGCGGCGCCAGCTCGTGATCGATGAGGCGGCCCCGGACCTGCTGCTCACCGAACAGACACTGGCCGAGTTGCGACAGACACAGGAACGGAGCGAGGACGATCATAACCCGGATCAAGTCTGCCTACCGTCCACACTGGCCTACGTTATCTTCACCTCGGGCTCCACCGGCAGACCCAAGGGCGTCATGATTGAACAGGGCGCGCTGGTGAACTTCATCCAGGCCGCCCAGCAGGTATTGCAGCTCACGGACAAGCATCGCCTGCTCTCGGTAACCACTGTCTCCTTCGACATTTTTGCACTGGAGTTGTTCCTGCCTCTGGCTTACGGTGCGCGCGTGGTGCTGGCCGGTAACGAGGCAGTGCTCGACGGCCGCCTGCTGGTACAGGACATCAACAGCCGCGGGGTGACCCACCTGCAGGCGACACCCGCTACCTGGCACATGCTGCTGGCTGCGAACTGGCAGCCCATCCACCCACTTTCCGCCCTGGTGGGCGGTGAACTGCTCACCACCGATCTCGCCGAGCGTCTGGCACCGTACTGCTTGCAACTAAGAAACTGGTATGGCCCCTCTGAAGCCACGGTGTGGGCTACCCAACTGCTGGTACAGGATACCTACCAAGCAGGCGATGTGGGTCAGCCCCTCGCTAATTACAGCGTTCATATTCTGGATGCCGGGCAAAAACCGACCCCGATTGGTGTTACCGGGGAAATCTGTATTGGCGGCAAGAGCCTGGCACGGGGATACATGAACAGGGATGATCTCACTGCTGCCACATTCACTCAGGTGGACGGCCTGGGGCGGCTCTATCGCACCGGTGACCTGGGGCGCTGGACCACCGAGGGGCACATCGAATTCCTCGGCCGAAGTGATTTTCAGGTTAAGGTGCGGGGGTTTCGTATAGAGCTGGGCGACATTGAGGCTGCCCTATTGACCCACCCTGCAGTAACCGAGGCCACCGTGGCCCTATTCGGTGATGCCGAAAACAAGCAGCTGGCGGCCTATGTCACGCTTGATCTGCAGCAGGAGGACGCCAGCGTGCAGGCCGTAGAACTGGCAGAGCCACTGCGCACACACCTGAAGCAGTTGCTACCCCACTATATGCTGCCCTCGAGCATCACCGTGCTCCAGCGACTGCCGCTCACACCCAACGGCAAGATCGACCGCAAAGCCCTCCCCAACCCAGACCCGGTCACGGGGGCCCTCACCAACAGCTACTGCCCACCCGGCACGCCTTTGCAGGAAACTGTCGCCGCTATCTGGGCCGAGGTGTTAGGGCTAGAGCGTGTCGGCATCCGGGACAACTTCTTCGACCTGGGCGGCCACTCCCTGATGGCCATGCGTCTGGTAACCAAAATCGAGAACGCCACCGGCATGCGTCTGCGCCTGCCCGAGTTCTTCCAGGGCCTCACGATTGAAGAGATTTGCGACACAGCAGCAGCCGGCAGTAAGGAACAGGTGGGTACCGCCCTCAGTGCAATCCGTGCGCAGGGAAGCCGGACACCGTTTTTTGCCATTGGCAGTCACCCGCGCTACACGGATGCCGTACAGCGCGTGGCCCCTGAGCAGCCTGTCTATCGCCTGGACGTCTATGCACTGCAGAGTGAGCGTATGGACAGGGGCCTGAAACCCCTGCCAAGCATCGAGGAAATCACGAGCGAGTTTATCGATGCCATACAGTCAGTACAGCCTGGCGGTCCCTACTACATTGGCGGCGGTTGCGAGGGGGCCATGATCGGCTTTGCCGTCGCCGCCGAATTACAGCGACGCGGTGAAGAAGTGGCACAACTGATCCTGTGGATTACCCCCGCCCCCGGCTACTCTCGTGGCCGTGTATTCGGCCTGCCGGCGTACAGGCGTATGAGTCAGCAGTTGAAGGCTCTCTACCGACACCTCAGTATCGCTGACCTCAATACCCGCACCCTGCGGGAAGTTATCCAGCACGAGTACATCGAGTACCGGATTTTTCGGGCGATGGATCAGTTCCAGCCCACCCGCCCCTTTCAGGGCCAGATCGTCCTGGCACGCACCGCCGAAAGCCGCGGCTCCTGGGACACCGACCGCACCCTGGGCTGGGGCGGTTTTGCCAGCGGAGGTGTGCAAGTTCATGACCTGCCGGGCAATCACGATACCTGGCTGGTGGATCATGCCGAAGTATTCGGTGATCTACTGGATGCCTGTCTCCGGCAGCCTTAGAAATCCGAGACAGCTTTTGTCACGATCACCGAGCCAGCCTTAACGAATTGCAGTTCAGCTCCTGCCAGAATACATTCGAGGTTTGGCATTTTACAACCGTGCCAGTGCCGCAGGCCCAGGCTTCTCTGCTCCATGTGCTAATCATCCAGCAGCTCGAACGAGGCGAGGACCCTTTGGATGTTCTTATCCGATAATTCGAGCGCGGTGCAGATTCTCTTGGCCTGCTGCCGTGTCCCAGCGAGGTTGCCGATCTGAGTCGGGTGTTTATCAATGATCTTTTGATACTGTGCGGCTGCCGCATCAAGCTCATGCTGTAAAAGATAGACCTCACCCAACGTGCAACCTGCCCAGAAATCTTCTCCATCACTGGCCGCTTCGACCAGCGGCATCACCAACGTAGCTAGTCTTGCGGCCTCGTCTGATTCGCCGAGGAACAGGGATTTGGATGCCGCGTTGATCCCTGTGTAGTAGTCGCCGGGATCGCCTTGAAAGGCGGTACGGTAGAGTTCCCGAGACCGCCGCAGATGCAGCGTTTTTCCCGATTCCTGGTAGCGGCCGTCCCAGGCAGCAGCGAGAATACCCAGTGTTTCAGGGTCCTGATGGCCGGCGGCTTTGAGATCCGAAAGAACATCGATCGCTGCTTGATACCGTTTCAAACGCCGCAGCGCGAGACCTTCAAGTTGCTTCGCACGAAGGGACAGGGGAAAATGTACACCCGCGTGTTTCAAGACCTCCAGGGCCTCCTCATACATCCCCATACTGACCAATCCCTGGGCCACAGCAAGTACCGGTGCCGGAGATGCCAAAATATTCGGCTCTTCGGTTTTGCCTAGCAGCAACAGGCGATCCGGATTCTCCGCATCTACCGCACCCCGGATGGCGACAAGGGCCTCATTTACCGCCCGGTCGATCTGCTGGGTGTAGCTGCGGGTCAGTTGATTGTAGATAATCGGCCGCCAGCGGCCAGAGTGCAAAGTTGCTAAACAGGATATTGGCAAAGAACATCTCAAGTAGGAAAATCCCGCCATTGGAG
>JASJGW010000084.1:0-2985 GCA_033791305.1 Gammaproteobacteria bacterium
GCACCCTGCCGAATCTCCGCTCCGAACACTACGCTTGCGACATCCTGTATACGAACGGGCACACCCTCAACGTCCTGTAAGGGGACATTGCCGATATCGCGCAAGCCGTCCTCGCCACTGCGTAGCCAGCCGACGCCGCGAATCACCAGCTGCTCCGCGCCTCGGTCCAGATACCAGCCCCCGGCATTACGATTATTTGCCTCAATGGCCGCGACGACTTCATCAATCACAAGACCATAGGCAAGTAAACGCTGCGGGTCGAGCTGCACCTGGTACTGTCGCACTTCACCACCAAAGGACAACACATCGGTTACGCCCCCGACAGGCATCAACAACAACTTGACCACCCAATCATTGAGACTGCGCAGGGTAATCGCATCATACTGCTCGGGATCGTCGGCACGCAGAATGTACTGGTAAACCTGGCCCAAACCCGAGGTGTTCGGGCCCATTTCCGGTGTGCCGATACCGTCGGGTATCTGCTCCCGTGCCACCTGCAAGCGTTCAAAAACCAGTTGACGGGCAAAGAAGATGTCCGTGCCTTCCTTGAAGACCACCGTAATGACAGACAGGCCGGTTTTTGATATGGAGCGCACCTCCTCCACATCCGGCAGCGCATACATGACGGCCTCAACGGGAAAGGTAATCAGCTGTTCAACTTCTTCTGCCGCCAGTCCGTGTGCCTCGGTGTTGATCTGCACCTGCACATTGGTTACATCAGGGAATGCATCCAGATTGAGTTGGGGCAGAATGAGCCCGCCGGCGACCATGAGCACGACAAGCGCAAGCACCACCATAAGACGGTTCTGGACACCCAGGTCGATCATCTTGTTCAACATGGCGCATCCTCAGTGGTTATGTAGTTCAAAACCCGACTTGGCGAGTTCCGATTGCAAAAAGAATGCGCCCCGGGTAACGGCTCGACTGCCCGGTTCGAGCCCCCCGATAACGGTGAACTCAGCCGCTCTCCGAATCACTTCGACCTCACGCGGCTCGAACCCACCAGGTTCGTGCTCGATAAATACCCGCCAGTCACCATCCGGACTGCGCAATACCGCATCGTTGGGCACAGCCAGCACCTGTTCAGTTGCTGCCCCGTCAATGCGCACCTGGGCAAACAAGCCGGGATGCAAGCGATCATCCGGATTCGACACCCCAATACGTACACCCAGCGTACGAGTACCCTCGTCGAGCGCATGATGAACCTGTATGACCTCACCACGACTCCGTTCACCCCGGGCGATAACAGTTGCACGGGCACCAAGCTGGACCTCTGCGGCTTGAGCCGGTGTCAGACGTGCCTCCACCCACAGCACGGATTCATCGCTGATCTCGAACAGCACCCGGCCCGGTTCGACCAGTTCTCCCACGATAAAGTCATCAAGAATCACTGTGCCGTCCTGTGGCGCCAGCAATTGAAAGCGCCCATCGGCCAGTTCCGCTGTACCCTGATCCAGAAGTTTTCCGATTTCCTGTTTGGTCAAACCATAGGCAAGTGCGCGCGCACGGCCCTGCTCATAGGCAACCCGCGCTTCTGTATAACGCTGTTCGGAGAGCACTTCACGCCCAAGTTTCCTGACACGCCGCCACTCACGCTCGGCAACCAGTAGATCCCCCTGAGCCTGTGCCATATCAACGCTGGAGAGAGTCAACAATGACTGACCTGCTGTCACCGTATCACCCAGCACCACGTGACGTTTTACAATCTGTGCGGATATCCGTGGCGTTACCCTTGTTGTTGCATAGGCATTCAGGTGGATTTCACCCGGTGCCAGTATATCTGCAGTCACGTTTTGCAACTGCAACACTTCTGTAACGATGCCTGCTGCCTTTATCTGTTCAGGTGACAGCAAGACAACGCCATCTTCGTGCTCATCTTCCGCTGCCGGCAGTAATTCGGGCATGGTGTATCCGACCAGACCCGCAAACAAGCAGATAGCAAATTTATTCATTGTTGGTCTCCTGTCAGTAGCAGCCACTGGTCGACCTGAGCGGAGGTAGCCAACCAGGCCACCCATGCCCGCCACATCCGACCGCGATGTTCAATGGCCTGGACTGCAGTATCGATCGCCTGTTTCAGTTGCACCAGGTAATCCGTGGTATCAAGCTCGCCAGCCTCCCACAACCGATCAAGCAGGTCGGTACGCTGGCTGAGACGGGGTGCACCGGTTTGCTTCCACGTCTTCCAGACAAGGCGTGCATTCTGATAGATCTCCATTGCCGCGATGAGATCAGCTCGTGCCTGCCGCCAGCGTTGGGCTGCCTCCTGTTCCGCCTGAATCAACTCGGCATTGGCCACATCGACTTCCGCACTGAAGGTGTTGCGTACGAACAGCGGCATCGAAAAGGTAACACCCGTCAAGGTATCGGAATCCTCTTTGCCAATTCGGAAACCGACAGTCGGGTCCGGCTTTTTCTCACGAACACTCAGCTGCACTGCAGCGCGTGCAGCAGAAACCCGGGCCAGTGCGACACGCATCGAAGGCAACTCATGCAACAGTTGATCCACATCCACTTGCTGTGGATCAATAGCCGGAAGCAGAACAGGAAACGCGGGCCAGTCATGTCGATTGGCACCGGTCAGCGCGGTCACCGCCTGGCGGGCCCGGATCAGTTCCTCGCGGGCATGTGCCTGATCAAAGGTTGCATTGGCAGCAGCCAGATTTGCCAGGTGGAGCTCCACCTCTGCAAGATCACCCGCCTTCCGGCGCCGCTCCGCAACGCTGTCAAAGCGTGACATCAACACCATCTGTCTCTCGCTTAGGCGGGCAATGGTTTTGGCGGTGTGCCAGTCCGCAAGGGCCCGCAAAAGATCAGTGGCCAGGCCCTGGCGTTTTGATCGAAGTTCGGCGTTTGCGCCGTCCTGCTCAGAATCGGCAACGGCTGTACGGGCGCCACGCTTGTCAGCCCAGTCAATGGCCTGATTGAGGCCGCCAGCAGCCGTCGTAATGTCGGCGTTTTCGTACTCGAGTTCCAGTTCCGGGT
>JASJGW010000085.1:0-3773 GCA_033791305.1 Gammaproteobacteria bacterium
CATCCTGTTGATGCGCGAACGCTGGCCCGACACCGCAATACATCTATCGGTACAGGCCAATACCATGAACTACGCCAGCGTCCGTTTCTGGCAGCAACAGGGCATTACACGCATCATTCTGTCGCGTGAACTCTCACTGGACCAGATTGAAGAGATCCACCAGGAATGTCCCGAGATGGAACTGGAGGTGTTCGTTCACGGCGCACTGTGCATCGCCTATTCCGGCCGCTGCCTGTTGTCCGGGTATTTTAATCACCGTGATGCCAACCAGGGCAGCTGCACAAATTCCTGTCGCTGGGATTACCAGGTGAAGGGTGCCACCGTGGATATTAGTGGCGACATCCAGGCGGTCGACACCCCGGTACCCAAGCCGACTGAACAGGTTTACCTGCTGGAGGAAAGCAGCCGTCCCGGCACACAAATGCCGATTGAGGAAGATGAACACGGCACCTACATCATGAACTCCAAGGATCTGAGGGCCCTGGAGCATGTTGAACGACTGATCAAGATCGGCGTCAAGAGCCTCAAGATCGAGGGCCGTACCAAATCACATTATTATGTGGCACGCACGACACAGGTCTACCGTCAGGCAATAGATGATGCAGAAGCCGGCCGGCCGTTTAATGCACAATTGCTGGGGTCGCTGGAAAACCTGGCCAATCGCGGTTATACAGACGGCTTCCTGCAACGCCACCCCGACCAGGATTACCAGAATTACCTGGAGAGTCATTCAGACAGCGTCAAGCAACGCTTCGTCGGTGGCCTGACCGGGTACAATCCCGGGAACGGCATGACCCACATTGACGTCAAGAACAAGTTTGCCGTTGGTGATGAACTGGAACTGATTCTGCCGGGAGGCAACCGGACTTTCCGCCTGGATAACATGCTCGACATGGACGGTAACCCCATGAAAGAAGCGCCTGGCGGCGGCTACCGGGTACAGATTCCACTGCATGGACAGGATTACAAAATGGGCTTGCTGGCACGTTATTTATAGTCCGGCATTACTTTTCTCTCTAATGCTTTAACAACTCTACCCAGCTCTGCCTGTCGACAAACAGCCTCCTGGTATCATAAGCAAGTCGATGAGTACCGTGGCAGCGGGCACAAGCCAGTACCGCCAATGTACCTAGGTCACGTCCCTGATCCTTGAGTGTGCCCGTTCTCAGACTTTCCCCCAGACTGCTTATGGTGTTGTTAATTGTCTCGTCAGGATACACCTTCGTATCCTTTTTATGACAATTTGAACAGGTTTCACCCAGCTCATTGATGCCTTTATCCAGATCCGACAAGGTTGATAATGCAACATCCTGCATGCCATCTTCGGATGCAATCTTGATCAGGTTTACCTGTTGAGTAAGTGCTTCCATGTGCATTTCAAGTGAAGTCGACGGGCTAATCTCCATCAAGGAAAAATCAGGTGCACGGTACATTGTGGCGGTGATGATGCGGTAATCTTTATGACAAGACTCACAGCTTTCACTTAACTTATCGAGTGCCTGAGACACATCCTGGTAACGATTGCTTCCGGCACTTTCCTGTAAATCATCAAGAGCCTCCACGTCCAGTTTTTTCTTCCACTCTGGAACCATCTCACCTATTTTCAGGTAATGCTCGTTTAGTAATGCCGCCCATTTTTCCAGATGTTTTGCATCCTTGTTATCGGAATAAAACCTCAACGCCTGCATTTCGCGGCGCAGTTTAAACATCGTGTGCAGCCACACCTGCCGTTCGTTTTCCGGCTTATACCACTGCGCCAAGGATGCCGGCGGGTTTCTTATCAAAGTAACCCGGTCTTTATGAAGGTAGACAATACCGCCAACAACCAGCAGAAGCAGGCATTGCAGAAAAATAAAGTGAGACAATCGCATAAGAATTCCTGGAACAAAGGTAAAGAGACGGGGGATTATCTCTCAAACAGCCTTCATTTTACGGTTAATATAACCGAAACCCGGGGCCAGATCCGAATGGCGTCCGTTATTCTTTTCCCATTATAAGTCACATGCGGCAATATTCACCCGGAACTCCGCGCCGGGTTCGCGGTTGACCACATCCACCTGACCACCCATGGCCCGGGCAAGCTGATGCACCAGCGCCAGACCAATACCGGTGCCAACGGTCTCGCGGGTGAGTTCGTTTTCCGAACGGTAGAACAACCTGAAGATCTTTTTCATCTGATCCCCGGGTATGCCGGGACCGTAATCCCGCACGCTAAACTGCACACTGCCGTCACGCAGTCGCTGACAGCCGATGTCGATGATTTTCTGTTCCGCACGGGCGGAGAACTTGATGGCGTTATCCACCAGGTTGATGAAAATCTGGGTGAACCCGTCCGGGTCGGCCTGGATGATGGACTGCCCAGCTCCAGGTTCGCAGCACACTTTCAGTTTGAAACCTGCACGTTCGATCTGTGAGGAGACCCTGGAGCGGATACCGTCCATCAGCTCACCCACGGCCAGGGGTTTTGTGTCGACCTGCAGATTATTGCGGGTCATGCGCGCCAGTTGCAGTACATTGGCGATCAGACGTGACAGGCGCTCACTTTCATCAAAAATATAATCATAATAGATGCTTTTCTTTTCATCGGAGGCCCAGCCCTCGCGCAGCATCTCGCCGTACATGCGGATGGAGGTGAGCGGGGTTTTCAGTTCGTGACTGACGGCGGAGACAAAATCCTGCTGCTGGCGCGTGAGGTCGATTTGCCTGGCCCCCAGCCGGTACATCAGGTAAAAGCCGCCGCACAGCACCAGCAGCAGAATAGCCGCAAGCCACGAGATCACCCGCCCACCGGGCCCCGCCGGCAGCTGGTTAATACTCAATATCAGTTCCACATCACCCAGCGGGGCCGACAGGCGTGTCTGGTATAGCAGCGTACCGCGCAGTGCCTCGGCACTGGACAGATACGCCCGCGCTTCCCGCCCGCTGAAGGCCGAAAAAACATCACCCCGCCAGGCCACCAGCAGGTCGCTCATGCCTGACAGTGCAGTGTCGAGGAACATGGTTTCGATCAGGCCCCTGGCAAACGGCTGCTGTTCGATCAATGCGCCCTGTATGTAACGCGCTCCGTCGCGCCAGACCTTGCGGAACAGCACAAAGTGACCACTGTCGAGCAGACTGAATTCGAACGGGTCGATCTCGCTCTCGAAGGTGCGGATGCGGATTTCGCTTTCAAGACGTGACGGCGCCGGTGCATCGGCCTCGCGCATACCTTCAAAAAACGCGGCGCCGGATTCAACCGCCGGTTCCGGCAAGGCCGTGCGCTCCTTGCGTGCGCGTTTGCTGGCAATAGCTGCCCCGCTCGTAACCTGGCGCTGGACTTCATCGACGGATTCGGTCTGATAGCGGTAATCCAGTTGCAGGTCCCTGACCCGGCCGAGGGTGCTGGCGGCCTGCGGTTTCTTCTCCTGCTCACGGGGGGCGGCGGCCTTGTTGAGCCGGTCGAAAGCGGCCTGACCCGGCGGTTGTGCTTCGGCAAGCTCCACCATCGCAGGGACGGAACGATCATCCAGGGCCGACTCCTCCATCGCGTCTTTGTCGCGGCGTCCTTCCTTTGCATGCAGTGCATCCGCGACGGCCTTTCCGCTCGTCACCCTGCCGGTCTTGCTGTCGCCTACCAGCCGGTTGCGACTGAGAATCTGCTCAATTTGCCTCTGCAGGACCAGTCGCTGCTCCAGTTCCTCTGCAGAAATACCGTAGCTCGACGCCGCTGTACCTGCCGTCGGCAGCAGCGGTGTCGTGAAGGCTCCCCGGGTATCGACCTGGAAGTAACCGAC
>JASJGW010000086.1:0-2686 GCA_033791305.1 Gammaproteobacteria bacterium
ACCAGGGTTTCGCATCGAATATCAGGACAGCCGGCGGGCTGGTTCACCTGGCGCTGGCATTTAACCCGTCACACCTGGAAATCGTTTCTCCCGTGGTGCACGGGTCGGTACGCGCGCGTCAGCAACGCTACCGTGATCAGCAGGGCAGCCAGGTGATGCCGGTGGTAATCCATGGTGATTCCGCCTTTGCCGGGCAAGGTGTGGTGATGGAGACATTCAATATGTCCGGCCTGCGTGGCTTTACCACAGAAGGCTCTGTACACATTGTGGTGAATAACCAGATCGGTTTTACGACCAGCCATATCAAGGACTCCAGATCAACGCTGTATTGCACTGATGTGGCAAAGATGGTGAATGCACCAATATTTCACGTCAATGGCGATGATCCCGAGGCCGTGCTTTTTATCACCCGGGTGGCCCTGGATTATCGTATGCAGTTCAGGAAGGACGTGGTTATCGATCTGGTGTGTTACCGGCGCCACGGGCACAACGAGGCAGATGAGCCCGCGGCAACCCAGCCGATGATGTATAAGGATATTCGTGTCCTGCCTACAACGCGCAGTCTGTATGCGCAGCTCCTCGTAGACACGGATATTATCCCGCAGAAAACAGCCGAACAAATGGTTGAGGATTATCGTGATCATCTGGATGCCGGCAACAGTGTGACGCCAGCTGTATTGCTGCACCATCCAATCGATGCCAGGGTTGCTGTCAACTGGAAATCATATGTCGGCTACAACTGGGATGAGCCGTGCGATACCACGGTCAGCATGAAGACACTGGAGATGCTTGCGGCGCGCTTGCAGCAATTTCCGACGGGTTTTGAACTGCACCCACGGGTCGCCAAGGTGATCGATGACCGGCGCAAGATGGCAGCCGGCGCCTTGCCGGCCGACTGGGGTTTTGCCGAGGCATTGGCACATGCCAGTCTGTTACACGATGGCTACCCGATTCGGCTTTCCGGACAGGACAGTGAGCGGGGCACATTTTTTCACCGTCATGCAGTGTTGAATGACCAGAATAGTGGCGAAACCTATGTGCCCTTACAGCATATCTCTGCCGGGCAGCCACGGTTCCTGGTAATTGACTCGTTACTTTCAGAGGAGGCCGTGCTTGCCTTTGAATACGGTTATGCAACAACCGACCCGGAATCCCTGACCATCTGGGAAGCACAATATGGCGACTTCGTGAATGTTGCGCAGGTCGTTATCGATCAGTTTATTACATCAGGTGAAGCGAAGTGGGGACGCTTGTGTGGACTCACGCTGTTGTTGCCGCATGGTTATGAAGGACAGGGCCCGGAACATTCTTCGGCCCGGCTGGAGCGTTTCCTGCAATTGTGTGTCGACCACAATATCCAGGTGTGCAACCCGACGACCCCGGCACAGTTTTTCCATATGCTGCGCCGGCAAATGATACGCAAGGTTCGCCGGCCACTGATTGTCATGTCGCCCAAGAGTCTGTTGCGCCACAAGCGGGCAATATCCAGCATGGATGAGTTGGCAGGCGGACAATTTCATCCCGTTATCGGCGAACAGGAAATTACCGATGCCGGCAAGGTGACCCGGCTGGTAATGTGCAGTGGCCGGGTGTACTACGATTTGCTGGAACGCAGGCAGGCCGCAGAGCTTGAGCATGTTGCGTTGCTCCGCATCGAGCAGCTCTATCCGTTCCCCTGGCGCCTGTTACGTGCCGAGCTGGCAGGTTATCCTGCTGCCAGGGAGTTTGTCTGGTGCCAGGAAGAGCCGCAAAATCAGGGTGCATGGTATGCCATGCGGCACAAATTTAAAGAACTCATTGGTGCTGAAAACAAACTTATCTATACTGGTCGCAAGGCACTGTCTGCCCCCGCGGTGGGTTATGCCAGTCTGCATGTGCAGCAGCAGGCTGAGCTGGTGAGCAAGGCACTGGGTCTGGAGACGCCATGACAATAGAAGTAAAAGTACCTGCCCTGCCGGAATCCGTCAGTGATGGTGTAGTGGCCTGCTGGCACAAGCAGCCCGGTGACGTGATACGGCGTGACGAGGCACTGGTCGATATTGAAACGGACAAGGTGATACTGGAAGTCCCGGCCCCCGAAGACGGGGTACTGGAAAAGATCCTGTTTACAGACGGTGACACGGTGACCGCCGACCAGGTCATTGGGGTAATCGGTGCAAATGGTGCAGGTCATGAGACAAGGAATGTGGCTGACAGTACGGTACAGGAATCCGCACCGGTCAATGGCGGCAAGGAACAGAAACGGCCGGGACCGGCGGCACGCAAACTGATTGCAGACCATGACCTCAATCCTGAACGGATCACCGCGACCGGCAGGCAGGGGCAGCTTACCAAGGGCGATGTACAGGCACATGTCGAAGCACAGCAGCCTGCACCGGTCGTCGCAAAACAGCCGCTCGATGCACCGGAAGAGCCCGCGCATCCGGTAACACCGACACCCGGCCTGGTGGAGATTGCGGAAGACCGCCCGCAGAAGCGGGTACCGATGTCCCGGTTGCGTGCGCGGGTGGCAGAACGCCTGTTGCAGGCGACGCAAACCACCGCCATGCTGACCACCTTCAACGAGGTCAACATGCAGCCCATCAAGGGGCTGCGTGAAAAACACCGCGAATCGTTCGAGGAAAATCACGGCGTGCGCCTGGGCTACATGTCATTTTTCGTACGTGCCGCGGCCGAGGCACTGAAG
>JASJGW010000087.1:0-3003 GCA_033791305.1 Gammaproteobacteria bacterium
AGTTCACCCTCACCGAGGAAGTTGGCGGCGCCGCTTTTCGAGGCATTGAAGGTTGCCCGTCTGGCGCGGGACTCGACCGAGGAGGCCGCATGCAGCTTGTCGGCTGCTGCCAGCTTGCGCCGTTGTTTTTCCTTCTCTGCCTTTGTTCCGTAGTAAAGGCGGGTGTCATCCATCTTTGCAGACAGCTTCGCGATCTTCTCGTCAAAGGGGGTGGTGATTGCCACGGCATTGCCGGCCTGTTCCACCTGGAAGTATTCGCCGGTACCCAGTTTGGCGATCTGTTGCCAGGCGGGCGTGGTGCTGCCCACCTGGCCGCTCTGGATGGCATTGACCACAATGCCTTTCTCTTTTGCCACTCTGAGTGTCATCGGGTATTTGACGTCGTCCTGGTAATCCATATGTGGCGGGGCGTCACCGACCAGGAACACTGCCTTGTAGGTCCCGGCCTGCTGGCTCCAGGATACCTTGTGGACGGCATCATGCAGCGCCTGATTCACGCTTTCCGGTCCGTCACCGCCGCCGTTGGCCTGAAAATCCATCAGGGTAGCGTACATGGAATCCAGATCACTGGAGAGGTCCACCACCCGGGTGACATAGGCATCACCCCGGTCGCGGTAGACAACCAGCCCCACCCTGATCTCGGGTGCGGATTGCGCCGAGGCCATGGTGGTGGCGATGGACCAGATCTTTTCCTTGGCGGCCTGGATCAGACCCCCCATGCTGCCGGTGGTATCCAGTACGAACACCACGTCAATACGGGACTGGTCATTGGTTATCGGGTCGATAACGGGCGGGTCAGCGGGGGTAATATCCCCCACGCTCTGGTAGGCCGGTAACAAGGCAACCGTGGTCGTGGTAACGGCAAATAATGCCAGTGCGATGAGTTTCGATTTCATTTGAGTATCTCCTTGGAAGTTCAGTGGTTGGATGAGAGTTTGCGGACCGCGGCTTCTGCGACGCGGTACGCGTGTTGAAAGCGGTCTGCGTTTTCGTGACCGGCCCGGGCTGTCCCGGGCCTGCGGTTGATGCGCTTCGGGATGACGACAAACAGCGCCTGTACCAGGAAAAAGCACCAGATGCCGAGAAATATGCTACCGGTCCGCGTAACCGCCCAGATGGCTGCGGCCAGGCCCAGGCCGTTCAGACCCAGGTCGGCGAGGGCAGACAGCGCGCTGGAATAGAAGTACAGCGAGCGGATAAGCCAGAGGGTGCCCAGATGCACGCACAGGTAGAGCAGCAGGGGTGGTTGCGTGAACCAGAGCGCGCCTGCGACCAGTAGCCAGGCCGCGACGGCCGTGACGCGACCAACACGATCGGGGCTGCGGTTCAGCAGGTAGACAACATAGATGAGGCCGATGCCGGCGATCAGCAGGCGCAGCACCGGGACGCCGGGAAACACTGCGTCCATGACGGTGTAGAACACACCACCGGCAAGGCTGATGGCAAGCGCGACGCTCACGCCTTCAAGGAATGTGGGCGGTCTCATGACTGGCTCCTCTGCTGTTTTTCTCGCAGAAAAGCCACTTCCACATCCTCGTCGCGTACAGTGATATCCGGGATACTCCAGTTGTCTGCGGGCCGGGCGTAAACACTCTCCTCGGCCAGCAGTTCGGCCTTCTGCCGCATGCTTTCCAGGCGCGCCTGGTTCTCCCTGACCCGTGTGTTGAGCTCATCGAGCGTTTCCTTTAGCGCCCCGCGTTTGCGGGAGATATTTTTGCTAAACCGTTGTGCTTCCAGCTTGCGTTTGATCCATGCGCGTGCCAGGTCGTCATTACCGGCTTCGAAACAGGTGTCGAGTTCCTCTTCAATATCATGCAGTGACTGATTAATCTCGGTTTCGCGGGTAATGAGCTGTCGTTGTTCATGCTGCAACATCTTGCTGTGTTGCTCGTCGCGGGCCAGGTCCTCTTCCATTTCGCGGACCGCCTGCCGGAGCAGCACCCCGGGGTCCTCGATGCGGTCGAGCACGGCGTGGAAATCAGCCTGGAACAGTCGCGAGACGCGTGTGATAAGTGCCATGGTTGTTACCTCCTGCGGGTTAATTTGAATGTGAATCCAGTCTGGGCGAGTGAGCGGCAAGATTGTAGACAGGCTTTGGTAAAATCTGTGGCGGGGTATTTACAAAAAATTTACATGCCGGGGATCGAGTGAACTGGTAGGCTTTAAAACAGTACTGCTCGACACCGGCGTGGCGGGTGAGAGATGATTAATCATTGGCTGCCAGGCACGGGCTGGCCGGGAAGGGCAACGCATGCAACGCAAGATTCGACTGCTGATCGTTGAAGACGAAGAGGCCATCCGAATCGGGCTGATGGATGTCCTTGTCTACCACGGTTACGACGTGGAGTTTGCGGCCGACGGCCCGGCGGGTCTGAATATGGCGCTGAGCGGATGCTTCGACCTGATCCTGCTGGACGTCATGCTGCCGGGCATGGACGGCTTCGAAATCTGCAACCGCATCCGTGCGGAAGATCGCGACCAGCCGGTCATCATGCTGACGGCCAAGAGCACGGATGAGGACATCATCCAGGGTTTGTCGCTGGGCGCCGACGACTATGTGGCCAAGCCGTTCTCGGTTGCGCAACTAGTGCTGCGGGTGCAGGCCGTGCTGCGCCGCTCACGCATCGGTGTCGAGATGGATAATCACCTTCGGCTGGGTGACGAGGTCGAGCTGGATATCCGCAATCTCTCCGGTCGTCGGGGCAAACAAACCCTCACCTTTACCCACCGGGAGATGGAGGTACTGCAATACCTGGGCGCCAACCCGGAACGGCCGGTGTCCCGGGAAGAGTTGCTGACTAAGGTTTGGGGCTATGCCAAAGATCTGCATCTGGAGACCCGCACCGTGGATATCCACATCGCCAAATTACGGCGCAAGATCGAAACCAATCCGGCGGAACCGCAATTTCTTGTCACCGTGCGCGGAGCAGGTTACCGCCTGCTAGTGGAATAATATGTCTCGCGCAGCGATGACAGGCTTGAACAAAAAAAGGCTGCGCCTGT
>JASJGW010000088.1:0-3778 GCA_033791305.1 Gammaproteobacteria bacterium
TTTGACAGCCGCGTCAAGATGACTGCGGATGACTGGGGCTATGGTTTTAATACCGGACTGTTGCTGGAACCGACGCAGAACACCCGCATTGGCCTGCACTATCGTTCCGAGATCGATCTGGAACTGGAAGGTCATGCCAAGGTATCCGGACCGGTTGTCAACAGCCGGCAGAAAGCCAGGCTGGATCTTACTCTCCCGGACAGCGTCTCGCTCAGTGGCTATTACGCCCTGGACGCACAGTGGGCCTTCATGGCAGATGTCACCTGGACACAGTGGAGCGATGTTGACACGCTTGATATAAAATTGGAGGACGGCTCAAGAAGTGTCGCGGTATGGGACTATGATGACAGCTTTCGCTATTCCCTGGGCACCGAGTACAAATCCAACCGGACATGGACATGGCGCGCAGGGGTTGCCCTGGATAAAACCCCGGTACCCAGGGACAGCCTGCGTTCCCCGCGGGTACCGGACAACGACCGTACCTGGCTGACATTTGGTGGAACCTACCGTTACAGCCCGAACCTGACCTTTGACTTTGGTTACGCACACCTGTTTGTTGATGACCCGAAACTCAAGGGTGTATCTGACAACCACGATCCGACCGCTGGTCAGACCACCGGCGCCCACAGACTGTCCGGCAAGTATGACTCAAGGGTGGACATCCTTAGCGCACAGGTAAACTGGAAGTTCAGATAGTATAAATTCATTCAGCATCGCTCCCGGCTCCCTGCCTGCCGCGATGTGCCAACATCCCTGCAGGCAATAAAAAACCCCGGTCACTGGCCGGGGTTTTTTATTGCCTGTTTCCGATGACTGCCTGCGTTAGCCGCCTTTCTTCATCAGGAACAGGAATTTGCCCTCTTCTTCAGAAGAGGACATCAGCTCATTGCCGGTCTGCTTGGCAAACGCCTCAAAATCCTTAACTGAACCCGGATCTGTTGCAATGATGCGCAGCACCTTGCCAGCCTCCATACCATTCAGGGCCTTTTTTGCGCGCAAGATAGGCAAGGGACAATTCAGGCCCGTTGCATCAAGTTCCTCATCAAAATCTGCCATCACAACTCTCCTTTATAAATGTTTAGTGCTATTTTATCGAATCCGACTGTGCGGACCATTGATAAAGAGATTAGAATACATGGGAGAACTTATGATATCACACCCCGGAAGGCAAGCACCCATTTGATAGCAACCCACTGAACCCGGGCGTCAATTCCCTGTCTGACCTGATTCAGCGATAAATTATAACCACCATAATTTTATGCACATCCCTTCCCGACTGCTACTCAGCCTGTTACTCATTCTGAGACCCTCAGCCGCCCTGCCTCAATCAAATTTTGACGAACTCCCCAATCTGGGAGATGCTTCCGGCCAGGTCATTTCTCCGAAACAGGACAAGGAACTGGGTGCCTACTTCATGCGGCAGATCCGCCAGGCCGGCATGGTGCTGGATGACGTGGAAACCACCAGCTACCTGCAGGCATTAGGGCATAAACTCGCCATTCACAGCGAAAATCCGGGCTATGGCTTCACCTTCTTCCTGGTGGATGACGCCAGCATCAACGCCTTCGCAGGCCCAGGAGGGTATATCGGTGCCAACGTCGGACTAATCCTTGCAGCCGAGACAGAAAGCGAACTGGCCGGCGTTATGGCACACGAAATTGCACACGTCACCCAACGCCATCTGGCGCGCGCCTTTCAGGCCCAGGAAAGGATGAGCCTGCCTACGACCGCCGCAATCCTGGCTGCAATTGTGATCGGGGCAACCGCCGATCCTTCAGCAGGCGCCGCTGCATTGACGGCCGCATCAGCTGCAGGCATGCAGCGCCAGATCAATTTCACACGCGCCAATGAAAAAGAAGCCGACCGTGTGGGCATCCAGACACTGGCCGATGCAGACTTTGATCCCTATGGTATGCCGGGGTTCTTTGAGCGATTGCAAAAAAATTCAAAGTTGTACGGTACCCGCCCGCCGGAATTCCTGAGTACTCACCCGGTGACGACCAACCGTATTTCCGAAGCAACCTCACGGGCCGACACATACCCGAAAGTGAAGAAATACACCAACCTGGATTTTCTGCTGTTACAGGCAAAGCTGCGCGTTAACAACTTTGACAACCCCAAGCAGGTGCTGGCTGATGTCCGGCGTTATGAGGGGAAATCCGGCGGAAAGTCACCGGTAAAGCAATATGAATTTGCCCTGCTGCTGTCAAAAAATGAACAACACAACGAAGCCCTGCCGATCATGCAGCAGCTTCAGAAAGATGACCCGGACCGGATTACCTACCGTCTGGCGCTGACCAGGATACTGCGGGCGGCAAAACAGGAACGCGAAGCACTGGATATTTACGAGGACACGCTGGGATTATATCCCGGTGAATTGACGGTTATCCTGCCCTATGCAACCGCCCTGATGGCTACCGGCAAATCCGACAAGGCCTACAGCCTGCTGTCCGAGATTACCAGCGACAACCAGGCCGATCCCAAGATATACAAACTACTGGCCCAGGCGGCCGAGACCACCAACCACCCGACACAGACACATACGGCCATGTCCCAGTATTACTTTCTGAACGGCTATACGAATCAGGCAATTGAACAATTAAAGCTGGCTGAAAAGTCACCTGGACTCAGCACCTATCAGAGGGCACGCATTCAGGCCCGTATCGCAAATCTGGAGGCACTGCTGGACGCAGAAAAACAGCAATAAAATAAGAATAACTACAAATACTTATTGAGGAATATCCCGGCTTGACACAACACAATTACGGGTGCTAGTTTCATAAGACTGCGTAATCAAAGATAAAAATATCAGATTTTTACTGCACTTCTTAACCAATGCTGGAGTTAATCAATGAAAACAAGTTTTCATGTCAAGCTGCTGTCAACCACTCTGCTTTCACTGTGGCTGGTAAACGGATGCGCAAGTAATTCCGCCAACAGTGGATCCAAGGCAAGTTCTAATGCCACTGCTGCCATCGCAAACGCCAACGACGCCATCAAGGTTGCAAAGGGCAACGACTGGATCTGGAGAGACACAGAAAAGTTTGTTACGCAAGCCAGTGAGGCAGCTGCTGCGGGTGACGATGCCAAGGCAATCAAACTCGCTAACAAGGCCCGGTTTGAAGCTGAGGCGGCTGTCGAGCAATACAACATGGAGACCACCCACCCGCGTGGATTGCGTTAAGCCAATTAGCAAGAAGGCACATAACTAAAACTATCGTTTTTGGTACACAACACAAACCTTAGGAGAAGACACGATGCGGCAACCCGCGAAGAAACTTTTCAAGCCAGCGTTTTCACTTGCAGCCGTGATAGGGGCATTGTTACTGACATCATTCCCTGTATCAGCCGCAGACGGAGCAAGCGCCATCGTGGGAAAAGGTAAAGCAGTCGCCTTTGACCGCAAAAAAGGTAACTGTATTGCCTGCCACGCTATGGATGATGGCACGTTACCGGGCAATATCGGACCACCAATAATTGCCATGAAGGCACGCTTCCCTGACAAGGCAAAACTGCGTGCACAGATATGGGATGCTACCGTTGCCAACCCGAACAGCATCATGATTCCGTTTGGTCGCAACAGGGCGCTCAGCGAAGAAGAAATTGACCAGGTCGTTGAATACGTTTACACACTCTAAAACAAGGGTTATCTATTCCAAATTCTCAGGAGAATCACACGTGACAAGCATGAAACGCAGAATATTTCTTAAGGGCTCACTGGCCACAGGCGCAGTGGGTATGGCTGTCAGTACCGGCCTGCTTACACCAAGGGTCTCAC
>JASJGW010000089.1:0-10766 GCA_033791305.1 Gammaproteobacteria bacterium
CCATCAAGTATTCCCATGGGTACGCTACGCTTTACCCGTCCTGCTTACAATATCGTGCAGGAGCGGACCGCATCCGCGATGCCATACCTGCTATGCCTGTTTTGTCATCTCCAGCAACAGCTCATTCAAGCGGTTAACGAAAGCCACCGGATCATCGAGCTGACCACCCTCACTCAACATCGCCTGGTCCAGCAACACGTTCGACCAGCTGGAAAAACGTTCAGCGTCGGTCTCATCCTGCAGTCGACTCACCAGTGCATGCGCCGGGTTGATCTCCAGGTCCGGCTTGCTGACAGGGACTTCATGACCGGCTTGCTTCAGCATCTGTTGCATATGTACCGCCATGTCGTTCTCGCCCATTACCAGGCAGGAGGGTGAATCTGTCAGTCGCTGACTGATACGAACATTGTTAACACGCTCACCCAGCACCTCCTGCATCCGCTTGACGAGATCGGCATACTGGTCCTCGGTCTCTTTGGCAGCCTTTTTCTCTTCCTCATCCGCCAACTCATCCAGATCCAGCTCACCCTTGGCAACCGAGGCCAGCGACTTGCCATCAAATTCAGTCAGGTGCGACACCAGCCATTCATCAACACGATCAGACAGCAACAATACCTCGATACCCTTGCGACGGAAGATCTGCAAATGCGGGCTGTTCTTGGCCGCCGCAAAGCTGTCCGCAGTCACGTAGTAGATCTTTTCCTGCTCCTCTTTCATCCGTGCAATATAGTCTTCCAGCGACACGGTCTGGTCTTCGCTATCATTCGCAGTGGTTGAAAAACGCAGCAGCTTGGCGATCCTTTCCTTGTTGGCAAAGTCCTCACCCGGGCCTTCCTTAAGAACATTACCGAACTGTTTCCAGAAATCGGCATAGGCGTCCGGTTCGTTCTTGACCATGGACTCCAGCACGCCCAGCACTTTTTTGACAGAACCGGAACGGATGGTATCAATCAGCTTGTTATGCTGCAGAATTTCGCGGGACACGTTCAGTGGCAGGTCATCCGAGTCGACCAGTCCACGCACGAAACGCAGGTAGTAAGGCATCAGCTGTTCGGCATCATCCATAATATACACACGGCGCACGTATAATTTTATACCGTGACGGCTGTCGCGGTCATACAGGTCGAACGGTGCACGCGCAGGAATATAGAACAGGGTCTTGTAGGACTGGCTGCCTTCGACATGGCTGTGAACCCAGGTCATCGGGTCCTCGAAGTCATGGGCAACGTGCTTGTAAAATTCCTTGTATTCCTCGTCGCTGACTTCTTTGCGCGGGCGCGTCCACAGTGCAGACGCCTTGTTCACTGCCTCGTATTCGGCATCCTTGCCTTCTTCCGCCTCGGCAAGCATTTCAATGGACAGCGGTATGTGATCTGAATACTTGTGGATGATATTTTTCAGACGGTAACTTTCCAGGAATTCCTCTTCACCGTCGCGCAGGTGCAGTACCACCTCAGTACCCCGCTTGGCCCTTTCAACCGTCTCCAGGGTAAATTCACCATCACCTGCGGACGTCCAGCGCACGCCGTGTTCCGGCCCCAGGCCGGCTTTACGGGTGGTCAGCGTTACATTATCCGCTACGATAAAACAGGAATAGAAACCGACGCCAAACTGGCCAATAAGCTGCGCGTCTTTTGCCTGGTCACCGGTCAGCGATTCAAAAAACTTGCGGGTACCCGACTTGGCGATGGTGCCGATATTCTCGACCACCTCGTCGCGTGTCATACCAATCCCGCTATCTGATACGGTTATGGTCTTGTTGTCCTTGTCGAAATCGACACGTATACGCAGGTCGGTATCACCATCGTACAACTTGTCATTGGCCAGTGCCTCGAAGCGCAGCTTGTCACAGGCGTCGGAACTGTTTGACACCAGCTCGCGCAGGAATATTTCCTTGTTGGAGTACAGGGAATGAATCATCAGCTGCAGCAGCTGCTTCACCTCGGTCTGGAATTCGAGGGTTTCTTTCTGGGTATCAACGGTCATGCGTGTAAATTCCTCTGTGTTCTCTGGAGTAACCCTGACGTTGGGGCTCTCCGGCTGATTTTCAAGGCCTGCCCGCTGATCCCCTCGTGTTTAAGCAGCCAGTGCTTGCGATTGATCTCCTGGCCGTCCGTCTTGCCGGAATAACCACCAATGCCGGACACACTGACCACGCGGTGGCACGGGACAATAATGGATACCGGGTTGTTCCGGCAGGCATTGCCGACAGCGCGCGCGCCACTGCCCAGTTTGCCGGCCAGCTCCCCGTAGGTGAGGGTCTTGCCGGGAGGGATTCGTGTTAATGCACACCAGACACGCTGCTGAAAGTCCGTGCCGTGCAATTCGACTGGCAGGGTAAACCGGGATTGCGGGTCGGCAAAGTAGTGTGCCAGCTGTGCCGCAAGCTGCCTGCCCAACGGAGTCGCATCCGGTTTCAGGGCAGCCGTGTTACCGAGGTAGTCAAGCCGGGTAATGCAGTCATCCCGCAGCCGGATGCCCACCCTTCCCAGCGGCGAGTCAAGCACACAGTCATAAGCATGCTCAGCTTCAGTCTTGTTCATCTGCTCTGCCCTCAAAAATAAAAACGGGCATCCTGAACCAGGACACCCGTTTTTCCAGCGGCAACCTGACTGCCCTGATTTCCTAAAGCTTTTCCTTGATACGCGCGGACCTGCCGGACAGTTCACGCAGATAGTAAAGCTTGGCACGGCGCACCGAACCCTTGCGCTTCACCTTGATGGACCCGATAGACGGGCTGTGTGTCTGGAAAACACGCTCCACACCTACCCCATTCGAAATCTTGCGAACAGTAAAGGCAGAGTTCATGCCGCGATTTCGTTTGGCAATGACAACACCCTCAAACGCCTGCAGCCGTTCACGGTTACCTTCCTTGACCTTCACTTTTACGGTGACCGTATCACCAGGACTGAAGTCCGGAATGCCCTTTTTCAGCTGCTCATCTTCAAGCTGTTCGATAATGTTGCTCATGACTGATCCTCTGTATTCAAAAAAGGGCTATTGATCACTCAATTACCCGACTCGTATTCGTTAATAAACTCGTTCAACAATGCCTGCTGTTCTTCACTTAGCTGCAACGCTGCCAGCAAATCCGGCCTGCGCCGCCAGGTCCGTCCCAGCGCCTGCCTGGCGCGCCAGCGCCTGATGTCTGCATGGTTGCCCCCGGTCAACACCCCGGGCACCCGCAAACCGTCAATCTCTTCCGGCCGCGTATAGTGCGGGTAATCCAGCAGGCCCGCCATGAAGGAATCCTCCTGCGCGGAACCCGCATCACCCAGCGCACCGGGTAACAGGCGCGTTACTGCATCCATCACGATTAATGCCGGCAACTCACCGCCACTGAGCACGAAATCACCCACCGACAGTTCCTCATCGACTTCCAGACCGATGATGCGTTCATCGACGCCTTCATAACGTCCGGCCAGCAGGATCATCCCTTCCAGCCCGGCCAGTTCCCGCGCCTTGTGCTGGTCAAACCTTGCACCCTGTGGTGACAGGTAAATCACCGGTGCCGGGCCCGCCTGTTCCCTGGCCAGGCGAATGGCCGCACGTAAGGGCTGCACCTGCATAACCATGCCGGGGCCGCCGCCATAGGGCCGGTCATCGACGCCCCGGTGCCTGTCCTCGCTATAGTCCCGGGGATTCCAGGTCTGCAGCTCAAGCAGGCCATTCTCTATGGCACGTCCCTGAATACCGTAACCGGCACATTCCCTGACCATATCGGGGAACAGGGTAATGACATCTATGCGCATGCGAGAACGCCGTTAAAAATCGGGATCCCAGTCAACCCTGATCTCACGGGTTACCAGATCGACCGACGCTACAACCTGTCCTTCTATATACGGGATCAGGTATTCCTGCTCCCCTTTAACGACCATGACATCATTGGCACCGGTCTCCAGCAAATGGTCCAGACGCCCAAGCACCCTGTCGTCTTTTGCAATGACCTGCAATCCAATCAGGTCACTCCAGTAATATTCATCTGCATCGACGGGCGGTAACTGACTTCTGTAAATACCGATATCCACGCCTCTCAGCGCCGCCGCCGCATCCCGGTCAGTACTGCCTTTCAGCTGCACCACCAGACCCTTGCCATGGTGTCGCCCGGAAATAATTTCCACCACCTGCCAGTTTCCCTGTCTGTAAATGTGCCAGGGCAAATAATGCAGCAGGTTTTCCGGCAGCTCCGTGTACGCTGTAACATGCACCCAGCCATTTACACCGTAGGGCGCGGCAATGCGCCCCATCACCAGCAGGCGGTCTTCCAGCTGTTCACCGCCCACCGCTACTCTCCCGGATCAAGCATCGACCGGCAGACTGAGATTATTGTGCCCGGTTATCCTTCAACAGCCTGGCAACACGCGGAGATATCTGGGCACCCTTGGCAGCCCAGTGTTCTGCACGCTCGTTGTCCAGACGGAGGCGCTCTTCGCCGCCGGTCGCAACCGGGTTAAAAAAACCTATGCGCTCGATATAACGACCGTCCCTGCGGTTACGGCTGTCGGTTACCACGATGTGATAGAAGGGGCGCTTCTTCGCGCCGCCACGTGACATTCTGATCGTCACCATAAGAGTCTGTATCCTGTATTTATAAAGTTACTGCACTAGAAAATAATGTACTGCCCGGAATTCGCTTGGGTATTCACCCGGCAGCTACCCTTGAAAACCGCATAATTCTACGCGATTCCCCGGAAAAGTGAAGGGGTGCAGGCCATTAAGCAGCGGCGGCTGGCAATAATCTCCACCCTGCAAAACATACAAACAAGTGTCGATATTTATTACAGACAAACACACACATAGGTAGCACACGAGCAATACACTTTATCCTATTGTTGTATCTATTGTTATTGTGTTCATTACAGCCAGCATCATAGGACACAGGGTGTCGACATTGCTTACACCCGCCCCCTCATGTTTCAACCGCCCGCCAGATAAATGTCACAAGTTGCCATAATGCTTAATATTTTCGCAAGTGGCACGGCGATTGCTACTAGTAACTTGCAACAGAAAAGAAGAAGACACAGAAGCAAAATATCAGTCGGTGGAGGGTGTCCTGAATAGCTGGAAGAATAAGAACTCAGTACACGAGAACAATAACAAGAATCTTTGCGCAGCGGCGGTTTGCAATAATACAAGACCATAATAAAACGTTGTGAAGTAACCAAATTTGCGCATCTGAGATAGACGGTGGCTTCGGCCACCTTTTTTTTGTCTGAAAAAAATGGCGCCAACCTGTTATTGCGCAGGATATGCCGCGCTTGCGAAGCGCATCCTGGGCATCAGCAACTGTGCACGTATAACCACAGGCGTGTTACTTCTTGCCAATCGTGCTGACGACATTCAGGTTGCCGATACGTCCGGATTCAACACCGGCCGCCGGATCGATAATGGCATCAATCAGGGTCGGCTTGCCTGACTTGATAGCGGCCTCCAGTGCCGCAGACAACTCCTCCGGGGTAGTCACGCGATAGCCTTCTCCGCCCAAAGCGATCATCATCTGATCGTAGCGGCTGTTGGGGTTGAACACCATGCAGGAAACCTGGTGGTCAGGGCTGGCTTCATCACCCCTGTAAATACCACCGTTGTTCATAATGATTACCGTCACCGGCAACTGGTAACGCGTGATTGTCTCGAGCTCCATACCACTGAAACCAAAGGCACTGTCGCCTTCGACTGCCACGACCGGCTTGCCAGTGACCGAAGCTGCCGCCACGCAGTAACCCATACCAATACCCATCACACCCCAGGTACCGGTGTCCAAACGACGACGCGGCTGGTACTGGTCAATAATCATGCGGGCGTTATCCAGCGCATTGGCACCTTCATTCACCAGGCAGATATCCGGGTAGTTCTTCAACACCCCGCGGATTGCCCCCAGCGAATTAAAATAGTTCATCGCCGGTGTGGCAGTCGTCAACTTGACGCCCAGCTTTGCCTTACTGCTGGTCACTTTCTCGGTAATTGCGTCCGTCCATTCGGTGCTTGTCGTCATACCCTTAAGGCCAACGCGCAGCGCGGCGACACAAGAGCCAACGTCGCCAACCAGTGGCGCAGCGATCGGCACATTGCTATCCATTTCGTTCGCCTGGATGTCAATCTGTACAAACTGCTTCGAACCACCCCAGGTTTTGCCCTTGCCATGAGCGAGCAGCCAGTTCAGGCGAGCGCCGATCAGCACCACCACGTCGGATTGCTGCAAAACAAGTGAGCGCGCCGCCGCTGCGCATTGCGGATGGGTGTCGGACACCAGGCCCTTGGCCATCGACATCGGCGTGAAAGGAATCCCGGTTTCTTCAATGAGCGCCTTGATTTCGTCGTCGCATTGCGCGTAAGCGGCACCCTTGCCGAGCAGGATCAGCGGCTTTTTGGCACCCTTGATCAATGCCACAGCACGGGCAACCGCCTCAGCACCAGGCTGCTGCTCCGGGTCTGGATCAACGGGTACAAACAGAGACTTCGCTCCTGCTGCAGCGCTCATCGTTTTGGAAAACAGTCTGGCTGGAATATCCAGGTAGACACCACCGGGACGACCGGAAAGCGCGGTACGGATCGCGCGCGCAACCGCAACGCCGATGTCTTCGGTGCGGTTAATACGAAAAGCCGCCTTGCAATGCGGCCGGGCGATATTCAGCTGATCCATTTCCTCGTAATCGCCCTGTTGCAGGTCGACGATTTCGCGTTCGCTGGAACCGCTGATCATAATCATCGGGAAGCAGTTGGTGGTGGCGTTCGCCAGCGCGGTCAGGCCGTTCAAAAAACCCGGCGCGGAAACGGTCAGACAAACACCCGGCTTTTTCGTCAGGTAGCCGGCGACCGATGCGGCATAACCGGCACTTTGTTCATTGCGAAAACTGAAAAACCGGTTACCGCGAGCCTGCCACAAACGGCCGATCTCGGTAACCGGAATACCGAGAAGACCGTAGATCGTGTCAATGCCGTTCATTTCCAGGGCTTCAATAAGAAGATGGAAGCCATCGGTCAATTCTGTACCTTCAGGTACTCTTTCTGCATCGTTACTCATTGCTTAATGCTCCCAGTTCACAAATTCTTTAACGTGTTCCGCCAGATGATCGGTATGTTCACGTACCAGCGTTTCTGCCAGCATTGCATCGCGCTGCTCCATGGCCAGGATGATGTGCAGGTGGTCCACGACCGATTCAGCCACCCGCTCATGCCCCCTGAGCGCACGTGCACGGATCGCACGCATATGGATAAACAATCCCTCGGCGATCTCGGACAACAGCTCACACTTGCCCAGCCGCATGATCGCCTGATGAAAGCGGATGTTTTCATCCGAATATTCATCGATCGCCGCCATCGCACGTGCCGGGTTATCCAGATTCACAAACACCTTTCTCAAGCCCGCGATCTCCTGGTCACTGGCATGGACACACCCCAGGCGTGCAGCAAGGCTTTCCAGGGCACCCCATACGCAGATGATCTGCAGGATCTCGCTCTTTGACTTGCGGACCACGAAGGTCCCCCGGCGGGATTCCATCCGCACCAGGCCTTCCTGCTCGAGGCGTGAAAGTGCCTCGCGGATCGGGGTGCGGCTAACCCCGAGATCCTCCGCCAGACGGCGTTCATCCAGCTTCGCATCGGCATTCTCTGCGTAGATATCCATCGACTTGATGGCCGACCGCAGGGCCTCGTAAACCTTGTCTTTCAGTGCGACATTGCTGTCGACCGGTTTGAGACGCAGCTTGCGGGCAGTCACACATCACTCCTGTTCCAACCCATCTCCACCCCGGTACTTTTTCTTCAGCGCCTTAAATACCGGCAACAGAAAGAGCAGCATCGCAACACCCATGATAGGCCCGGAGATGGGCCGCTGGATGAATACCAATAGCGAACCTTCAGACAGCATCAGCGCCTGGCGCAGCGAGGACTCGGCCAACGGCCCGAGCACAATCGCCAGCACCATCGGTGCCATGGGGTAGTCAAGCTTGCGCATGAGGTAACCACTCACACCGAAGATGAGCATCAGCCAGACATCATGCATGTCCTGGGTCGGCGCATAGCCACCGACCACACACAGCACAAATATAACCGGCGCCAGAATAGTGAAGGGCAGCTTCAGAACCCAGATAAACAGCGGGATGAAGGCCACATTCAACAGCAGCGCAAACAGGTTGGCGACGTAGAGACTGGCGATCAACCCCCAGACAAACTCGCTTTGATCAACGAACAGGCGCGGCCCCGGCTCAAGACCCCAAATGACCATACCGCCCAGCAGGATAGCCGTTGTCGGCGAACCCGGAATACCCAGCGTCAGCATCGGTAACATCGAGCCGGTACTGGCGGCGTTGTTGGCAGATTCCGGAGCGGCGACGCCGTTAATGTTTCCCTGACCGTAGCTATCCGGGTCCTTGGACATAGTCTTCGCAAACCCGTAGGCCATAATGGATCCGGGGGTGGCGCCGGCAGCCGGTAACAGACCGACGAAATACCCGACGAAGGAGCCCATGATCATGGTTTTGATAGACTTCCTCATCTCCTTGATGGCACTTATGACGCGGCGCACCGAGACCTCCGCCTTGGAGACCTGCACCTCGCCGCGACTGCTCTCGATGGTCCACAGGATTTCACCAATGCCATAAATACCAATCGCCAGCACCAGGAAGTTGATGCCGTGAAAAAACCCGGGGATATCGCCGAAGATCAGCCGCGGCTGTCCGCTGATAATATCCAGACCAACAGTGCTCAACACCAAGCCGATCAAGATTGAAAAAAACGTCTTGGGAATGTCATCACCGCCCAGACCGATGAAGGTGCCGAAGGCCAGCATCATGAGTGCAAACTCCTCGGCGGAACCGAATGCCAGCGCCACGTGCGCCAGCGGCGGCGCAAAGGCCGTGAACAGGATGACCGAGATGGTGCCGCCGACAAAGGAAGCCACCGCCGCCGCCACCAGTGCCGCATCGGCCCTGCCCTTCAGCGCCATTGGACGACCATCGAAGGTGGTTGCCACCGCGGTAGAGGCTCCGGGAATCCCCAGCATGATGGAACTGACGGCCCCCCCGTACATGGCACCGTAATAAATCGCGGCCAGAAAGATGATGGCTGATGTTGGCGGCACGATGAAGGTCACGGGCAACAGGATGGCCACGCCATTGACCGAACCCAGTCCAGGCATGGCGCCGATGAACAGGCCAACGGCACAACCCACGATCACCAGGAACAAATTCATCGGCTCCAGCGCGATCAGAAAGCCGCCGAGCAAAAGCTGGATTATCTCCATACTACGATCCTCGTGAAAGACAAGTGGCAAGGAAAGCGAACCGTCGTATTGCGCTGCATGCAATCACGGATCAGTCCACTACAGAAAAATGTCGTAAAGCGGATAAAACAGTGGTTCGGTCGCACCCTTTGGCAGGGTGATGTGTAACAAAATCTCGAAGAAGAAAAATGTGATCACCGGCGCACAGATTGCAAAGATGGACGTCTGCAACCAGGAGTGCCGACCGACAATCTTCATATAGAACACAAAGAACAAGGGAATCGCCCCGTAAACGCCGATCCAGTGAATCAAGCCGATCATCCCCGTCAGAGCAGCGACTACCATACCAATAAGGACGGCAGACTGGCTGTCAAAGAAAGGCTCGCTCGACTGTGATGGCGGCGAGACACGTCGCACCCCGCGCACCAGTATCCACAGCGTACTCAGTAACATGCCCATCGACAGCCAAAAGGGAAATGCCCCACCGCCCGGTCCCTGATCAGGAACCCAGCCGGTGGGGAGTTCCGAACTCTTCCACATCAGATAGGCGGAGAAAAACGCTAACACAACAGCCATTACCAGTTCAGCAAGTCGCATTTTTATCTTCCCCTGTTAGCCTAAGAAGTTTTTGTGATTTCCAGTGGCGGGATACCGCGACTACTTGATCTCACCGATCTCTATCAACAGTTTCCGGTGAGTGTCGTTATTCACCACCCAGTAATCATGCAGGTCATCGCCGGTGATGAATTCACCCAGCAAGCTCTTCTTCTTCATGTAAGCCTGCCACTCTTCCGAGCCATACACCTTCTGAAATACACCACGGTAGTATTCATAGGCAGCACTGCTCATTGCAGGCGGGCCAACGACACTGCGTTGCATATAGTAGCTGTAAGGCTTGCCGACCTCGGTCATGGTCGGGGTATCCGGAAACAGCGGCAGACGCTCGCCGGTGAAGGTCACAACAGGCACGACATCGCCGGACTCATAGAAGCCAAGGGCCTCCGAAGGATTGTTGACCGTGGAGTTGGCGTGCTTGCCGGCCAGCTGCTTGGCCACATCACCACCGCCCTTGAAAGGCACGTATTTCATCTCCAGCCCGTATGTCTTGTTCAGGAACGCGGTCAGGAGTTCATCCTCGCCACCCTTACCGGTACCCGCCATGGTCCAGCCGGAACCCTCTTTCTTGGCTGCTGCGACGAACTGGTCGATGGTTTTAATGCCGCTGTCCTTATGCACCCAAAGGATGAAAGTGTCCTCTGCCATGCGAGCGACAGGCTTGAAGGTCAGCGGGTCAACACCGAGCTTGGGCTGCCGCAGGGGGGTGGTGTAGAAGCTGTTCAGGGTAACCATGACGGTATGGTCACCATCTTTCTTGTTTTTCAGGTGAATTAGGGCCTCGGCACCGGAACCACCGGGTTTGTTGACCGGAATGAAGGGCTTGCTTGAAAATTTGTGTTTCTGAATAACGGTCTGCATCAGACGGGCCATCTTGTCTGCCCCGCCACCGGGACCAGCCATAATGACGAACTCAACGGGTTTCTTCGGT
>JASJGW010000090.1:0-6382 GCA_033791305.1 Gammaproteobacteria bacterium
GTGACTGCAGCGCGTGCTTCAGATCACAGTTCTTGAGCAGTTCGTTAGCAGCTCGGACGGCTGTGTTACTCCAACAGCCCGCCCGAAAGTTGATCTTTAAGCTGAGTAGCCTGGAGAAATCGGCTGATCGTCAGGAATCGATCCCAAAACAAACAACGGGTGGCGCATCAAGACAAACTTGTTTCTGTATGCCAGGCTGTTGACGCAGGTTCTCTTCCCGTGGCCCGGCTCAGTTTTCCGATCAGCTATTTCGTTATCGCAATGACTGCTGCGATTTTTTCCGGCTGGAGCAACATTGCCGGGTGGAATTTGCACCCACTGGAAAACGCCACCTTAGCACGGTGCACACCAATTCTTGCCCTTCATTATGAAGTCGACAATGCTGAAGGCGGACAACAACACGGCTAATGCCTGGACAGATCAATAATACTGGCCAGCACCACTTGTTTGCCGTGATCCAAAAAAGGATTCAGACCCACTTCGACCGGTATCCTGCGACCATCGGTAGTAAGCGCCTCAAGCTTTCTGCCCCACCCCATCTTGCGCACTTCGGGATTCAGCAGAAACTCTGTTCTCATACGAGCATGCAGTTCGCGTTGGCCGGTCGGCAGCAGGCTATCCACGGATAGCCCATTAAGCCCCCCTTTATCGTATCCCAGCATGGACTCTGCGGATGGATTGCTTATCATGATGATGCCTTCCGCGTCAATCACTACCATACCGACACTACTGGCATCCACTAACAACCGAAAACGTTCCTCCAGCTCCTTGAGACGCTCCATTTGACTTGCACGTGCCATGGATTGGGCGACGTTTATTTCCGCCTGCTTTTCCATTTGTTGGCCGCGCAGAAAGAACAGCAGGCCCCAGGCGTAAGCCGTCAGCAGAACGATCGCGCCCAGCATGATTGCCACATGGGTGTCCTGACGCAAGTCGGTTGAGGATTTAATAGGCTTGTTTGCTAACAGCTTCAGAGACAACTCGTTCGAGTGTATGACAGGAATTTCAACACCACTGCTTGATCCAGCGAAAGCCACATGACGGATGGTTTCTTCTGGCGCAAGCGTCTCCCAGATCCAAAATACATCGTCCAGCTCAAAGGTGCCGGCGCGACTTGCGGAAATATGCTCCCATGCAATTGGATGCTTCTCGGAGAATTTAACGTTTGGCTCCAAATGGGAGCCGGCTGGATCTTGCTGCCTTGGTGCTGTCAACCAGTTTCCATCCTTGTTTATCAGGACGTAGTCGGTGTCCGGGTTCTTTTCACGGGCGTAGCGAATCGCAGCAAGCATGTATCTCATGGCGATGTTGATAATAAAAATGCCACGGCGCAGGCCATGGCTGTCTTGCACCGGGGTGGCGACACGCAGTGTTGGCCTGATGGGTGTCTCGATCCGACCGTTTTCCATGTTCAGATCGAGGCGTGAAATATAAATTTCGCCCATCAAGAGAGACTGGGCAGCGTTGAAGTAGTATTTGTTGCTTTTGTCCTGAAGATGCGGGGCGTCTACAGCGAAGAGACTGCCCTGATCGCGCATGACACGTACCCGCTCGGCTCCCGCTTCGTCAATCCAGCGAAGCTGTTGATAGTTGGGGTTACGTTTGGCCATGGTCATGAATACTGACTCTATGGTACCGGTTGAAGGCGAACCCATTGCATGCATAAGCGTCGCTTCCTGTGCAAGGGCGAGCAGATTATTTAGCGAGGTGGATACCTCCGCTGCCATGTATCCACTGAGTTGGTTCAGGTTGGTACGCTCGGTTGCAGTGAGCTGATCAAGCTGCGTGTTGGTGCGCATGTTCGCGAATGCGATGGCGATGGCGAGAATGACCACTACCACCGGTATGAACATGGACAAAAACTGACGAATGGGAAAACGCAACCTGCGCCCATTGATTGGCAGTTCATTTTCGGTGTTTGTTACCATCCTGCGGAAATGATTTAAACGAACTCTTGCGTATCAGTTACGTGTTTTATGCAGGAAACATATCCCAACATAGAGTATGTCCTCAATACTGACACGAGAATCCCCGGAGGTGGAAAGACCTTTTGAAGCAAATTCCAGATCAGCAACATTCCCTAATGTGTGCTCAATGTTACTCTGTACTACGGTAATCGCAACTGAACTTAACGGGCGATTGAAATAAGCCTTTCTGGAAAGATGGAGGCCTGATCGCTCAGCCGCCACGCACATTCAGGTAGGTACGCTCCGAGATGTCGTGCCAGGCCACCACCTGCTTTTTGAACTCGCTGTAGGATGCATACACTCTTGCTGACATAGCGTCCTCCGCGGCAAGCCCGGCAACCACTTCTGTCGATATTGCCCGCAATTTATCCAGTACCGGTTTTGGAAATTCACGTACATCCACGTGGTGTTCGTTAATCAGCGTCTGCAGTGCCATATTGTTGCGCGCCGTAAATTCTGCGAGCATGTCCACATTCACCGCCTTGCAGGCATTCATGACGATACTCTGCAAATCATCGGGCAAGGCCTCAAACGCGTCCTTGTTAAGCATACATTCCATGGTGGTACCCGGCTCGTGCCAACCCGGGTAGTAATAATACCGGGCAACCTTGTACAGCCCCAGTGCCAGATCGTTGTAGGGTCCCACCCATTCCGTTGCATCGATCACTCCGGACTGCAACGAAGTGAAAATTTCTGTCCCCGGCATGCCAACCGGGGTTCCTCCGGCGCGCCGGAGCACCTCGCCACCCAGGCCAGGAATACGCATCTTTAGACCTTGCAGATCGTCTACCCCGTTGATTTCCTTGTTAAACCAACCACCCATCTGCACGCCTGAATTACCGGCGGCGACCGGGATCAAACCGTGCGGCGCATAGACCTCTCGCCACAGCTCCATACCACCGCCGTAATACAGCCAGGCATTCATTTCCTGTGCCGTCATGCCGAAGGGCACCGTAGAAAAAAACTGTGCCGTGGGACTCTTGCCTTTCCAATAATAGGCCGCGGTATGTCCCATCTCGGCAGTCCCGTTGGCAACCGCATCAAAAACCTCCAGCGGCGGCACCAGCTCATTGGCACCGTAAACTTTAACGTTGAGGCGACCGCCACTCATCTCGCCCACCCGCTTCGCCAGTAAATTGGCGCCAGTGCCCAGCCCGGGGAAGTTTTTCGGCCAGGTGGTAACCATCTTCCAGGTGAAGACCTGCTGACTTGTCGCTGCCTGGCCGGAATCTTTGCTGCTTTCCTCGCCACAACCACCCAGCAAGCCACCCGTCAGCAAGGCACCCGCACCGGCTGTACCCAGAAATTGTCGTCGTTTCATAACCGCCCCTATGAGAATACCAAGGCCAATGATTGTACTGTGGAATGTGCCCGCCTGTCAGACCCGTCATACATCCATGCCGGGTAGTGAAAGACTGATAACAACCTTGATATTACTGGTAGTTATGACTTACTATTAACCGAATGCATTCGGTATGAATGCTAGTGTACTCATAATTAAAATATTACACCAAAGAGTACCCAGGCAAACCGACTGAAAAAGAGTCGTGCCAATATACATCTGATTTTCCGGGGGGCTAGTCTTGTCGAGTGACCTTAAAAGTATCCGTGCGCGCTTTATCACGCTGATTATTATTGGTTTACTACTGGCACCCCTGGCAGGCCTGATAAGCGGCCAGCTGTTTGGTCTGATCGCGCCTGAAGATTTACACAATTCCCGCGCTCTTGTGATTCTGACCGTGTTTGTCGGCATCATCACCGTCTGGGCATACACCTATTTCTCCAGATATTTTAGCCCAATACCACATTCACAGCCGCACAAAGCACTCACTGGTGACCTGCCTGACAGGCAACAGCGCCAGCTGGCACGCTTTGGACGTGACTACTGGAGCTTCTTTCTGCTGTATGCACTGGCCACACCACCGCTGTTCTTTCTGGCTATCGAGAAGTCCATCGCCAATGAGCTGGGGCAATTTCTGCAGCTGATGCTGCTGCAGCTTTCGGTGGTTGCCCTGGTAGGTCTGCCAACCTATCAGCTGGCACTGGACCAGATCGGCAAGCTCGCCGGACACCTCAGCCTGCGCACGATCCAGGTCAGCATGAAATCGAAAATCATGCTACTGGGCGGCTTTGTACCGCTGCTCTCCTATACCGTGCTGATGAATTACTACTGGCAGCAAAACGGCCACCTGACAGCGGGTCACATGGCCATCTGGTTAACGCTGGTTTGCATCACCGGCATCATTACCCTGTTATCGGTACGCAGTGTTGCCCAGGCACTGGAGCCCGTTCAGGAGCTGATCAAGCGCAGCGGTGCCTCGCTGCATGCCGAGCTTGCCGGACTTAAACCACAGTCGACCGATGAAATCGGTCTCATGACCCAGACACTCAGCAGGCTATTCCGGCGTCTCTGCGAAAAGGAATCGCACATGCGTGCGGTAGTCGAGACTGCAGCCACAGGCATTATTGTTATCGACAAAAATGGCTTTATAGACACCTTCAACCCGGCTGCAGAAAAGTTGTTTGGCTACCTCGCGGTAGAGATTCGGCTGCGCCCGGTAATATGGATACTGCCGTCATTGCACACTGCCGGCGACAAGTGGCAGCCCGCCGAATCCGAATTCGAGACCAGCGGCTGTCACCGCGATGGCACACACATGCAGCTGTCGGTACGCACAAGCAGCATGCACGTTGGCGGCAAACAGTTTTTCACCTGCCTGATCACCGACGTTACCCGGCACAAGGCGATAGAAGACCGGCTACGTGAAGCGGAAAGCCGCTATCGCGAACTGGTAGAAACAGCGCATGACATGGTCTGGACCATGGACACCGTGGGCCGGTTTACCTATCTGAACCGCGCCTGTAAGCGTATCTACGGATATGCGCCGGCAGAGATGCTGCAGCATTGCCTGTATGAATACCGCTCACCGGACCACCCGCCGGTCGACACGGAAGCCATTGAGAAGCTGTGTCAGGGCGCAGATACGGTACAGTTTGAAACCGTCCATGTTGACAGCGAAGGCAAGCCACACTTTCTCGGCTTTAGTGCCCGATCACACAAGGACGCTGCCGGAAATGTCACCCGCATAAGCGGCACGGCCCGCGACATCACTGAACAGAAGGCCTTCCAGCAACAGCTCTCCTATCATGCCGAACATGACCCCCTGACCGGACTGTTCAACCGGCACTACTTCCAGGAGGAACTCGAGCGCACCGTTGCACGTGTAGCCCGAAATGATTCCGACTGTGCCCTGTTCTACATTGACCTCGACCAGTTCAAATACATAAACGACACCCTGGGACATGCTACCGGTGACCTGCTACTGGTCGACATCGCTGCCCTGTTGTCGTCACATGTACGCGAGGGTGACCTGCTGGCGCGTTTCGGCGGTGATGAATTCACATTACTGCTTTACAACATTAACAAGCAGGATGTACTGCGCGCAGCAGACAACTTCCGCGCCCTGTGCAATGACTACCGCTACACTGCCGACAACAAGACCTTCAACATCACCTGCAGCATCGGTATAGTCATGATTAATGAAACCGTAACAACGGCGGAAGAAGTGCTGTCACACGCAGACCTCGCCTGCAACATGGCAAAGCAGCGTGGGCGCAATCGTGCCACACTGTACGATCCTGCAGACCTGGGCAAGGCAGACATGGCGGCGGACATGAACTGGGCCGCCCAGGTTCGCGAGATGCTGGAACACGATCGTTTCCTGCTGGTCTACCAGCCGATCGTAGCAACCGCAGATGGCTCCGTGAAGGACTATGAAGTACTGGTGCGCATGGTCTGCGATGATGGCCAGATCATTCTGCCCGGCGGCTTCATTCCGGCAGCTGAACGTTTTGGCCTTATTCACAGCATGGATCGCTGGATCGTCAAACGCGCCATCACACAGCTGGGCAAGCTGCATCGATCAGGGAACCGGGCAAACTTTTCCATCAACCTGTCCGGCCATGCCTTTGAAGACGACACCCTGTTGCCGTTGATTCAGGAGTGGCTCGACACCGCCGGACTCGATCCCAGTTGGCTGACCTTTGAGATAACCGAAACAGCGGCCATTGAGAACCTGGCCGCGGCCGAAGCTTTCATTACGGCCCTGAAAGATATTGGTTGTCAGTTTGCACTGGATGACTTTGGATCCGGCTTTTCATCCTTTGCCTATCTGAAACACCTGCCCGTCGACAAGCTGAAGATCGATGGTGCCTTTGTAAAAGGCATGGCACACAGTTCAGTTGACCAGGCCATGGTAGAATCCATGAATCAGATTGCCCATGCGCTCGGCAAGGTCACCGTCGCGGAATGTGTTGAAAACGAGGAAACCCTGCTGCTGTTAAAGGAAATGGGCGTCGACCTGGTTCAGGGTAACTTCCTGGGACGCCCCGGCGATGTACTGATTAGCGGCATC
>JASJGW010000091.1:0-2727 GCA_033791305.1 Gammaproteobacteria bacterium
ATGAAGCACAAGTTTGAAAACACCAACAACCCCGTTCTTGATACAAGCAAGGCGATCGAAGGGAGTCTGGACAACCTTTTTGCCGACGACGAAGACATCGAGCGCGCGTCCCGCTCGCTCAAGGCCATGTCCCATCCGCTACGGCTAAAGATCCTCTGCACCCTTGGTGAACAGGAGCTAAGCGTACAGGATATTGTCGAGCGTGTCGGCACTTCGCAAAGCAATATTTCCCAGCACCTGGCTATTCTGCGCGACAAGGGCATTCTCGCTTCGCGCAAGGATGCCAATCGGGTTTATTACCGCGTCGGTGACTCACGCACACTGCTATTGATCGGCATGATGCGCGAAGTGTTTTGCCACCGACCCTGAGCTACCCTTCTCTGTAGCACACCCTGTTTTTTCTTTCTTAACGACATATCATTCAAGACCGATGGACACACAACAGCTGATCGAATTCTCCGGTAACCATACCCTTCTGGTACTGGCACTGGTTGCCATCGTCATGATGCTGATCGGGTCCGAGATACAACAGCGCCTGAGTCGTGTTAAAACAGTCAGTCCCGGTGAGGCAACCCGCCTGCTCAACCATGAGAACGCCATCATGATTGATATGCGCAATGACAAGGACTATCGTGACGGGCATATTGTGAATGCCGTTAACGTGCCGGACAGCAAGGGTGAAATCCCTGCCGCCCTGAACAAGCATCGTGAACACCCGGTAATTGTTTATTGCCAGCGTGGACAGCAATCAACGGCTGTATGCAACAAACTCAGCAAACAGGGATTTGAGTCGGTATATAACCTGCAAGGTGGTGTGCTGGCCTGGCAAAAAGCGGAACTGCCACTGACCAAAAAACTGTAAACCAGAATAAACCACAAGAGATCTAATCATGGCGGACAAACAACAGGCAGCCCCTCAAAACGAGGGAGAACAGAAATCCATTCAGCCGCAAAAAATCTACGTTAAAGATGTATCGTTTGAGACACCAAACTCGCCTGACATTTTCCTGAAAGAATGGAAACCTCATCTTGAAGTAGAAATCGGCTACAATGGAGCAACCACCAGTAATGGTCTCCACGAGGTTGTACTCGTACTGACTGCTACCGTAAAGGTAGACGCCGATACTGCCTTTCTCGCTGAAGTCCACCAGGCAGGAATCTTTTCTATTACCGGCCACAATCCCGACGACTATCAACGCATACACATGACCTATTGCCACAGATTCCTGTATCCCTATGCCTGTGCCGCAATATCCGATCTGGTAACCCGGGGTGGTTTCCCGCAGTTACTGTTATCACCGGTCAACTTTGACCTTATGTATCAAAGGCGGCTCGAGGAAGCTCAGGCAGCAGGGGCAACTGCAGCAGCAGACTAACCTTTCGCACAGGGCTTAACAAAAATCTGCAGGTACTGTGAAACATGCGCGATCATGGAATAACCGTCCTCGGTGCCGGCTCATGGGGCACCGCACTCGCCATCCGGCTGGCAACCAATCACAACACTACCTGCCTGTGGGGCCACGAAGCAAAATTCATGGCAACGCTCTCCCGGGAGCGCCAGAACCCGCAGTATCTCCCCGGCTTTCACTTTCCTGAAAACCTGACCATAGAGACCAGTCTGGCCAGCGCCGTTCAGATCAACCGTGATCTTTTAATGGTCGTACCCAGTCACGCCTTTCGTGAAGTACTGACCAGCCTGGCGCCATTTCTAAATGAAACATCGCGCCTTGCCTGGGCCACCAAAGGTCTGGAATATGGCAGCGGAAAATTCATGAGTGATGTATTTGAGGATGTACTGGGATCGAAACATCCAGCGGCCGTGGTATCCGGCCCCACCTTCGCCACAGAAGTCGCCGCCGGTCTACCGACCGCACTGACCGTCGCCTCCAACAACCCGGTCTTTGCCAATGACATGGCGAGCCGCCTGCATGGCGACACCATGCGTGCCTACACCAGTGACGACATGGTGGGCGTGCAGCTTGGTGGAACGGTGAAGAATGTTCTCGCAATAGCCTCGGGTATTACCGATGGCATGCAACTGGGCGCCAACGGCCGTGCGGCATTGATTACGCGCGGGCTTGCGGAAATCATCCGTCTGGGAGATGCCATGGGTGCACGCCGGGAAACGCTGATGGGGCTGGCCGGTGTCGGTGACCTGATCCTGACCTGTACTGATGACCAGTCCCGTAACCGGCGACTGGGACTGGCCCTGGGCAGCGGCACGGCTATCGATGTTGCCTTACAGGATATAGGTCAGGTCGTTGAGGGTTTTAATACGGCCAGGGAAGTGGTGCAACTGGCTAAACACTACAAGGTTGAATTGCCGATTTGTGAACAGGTCTACCGGGTGCTGCATGATGGCTTATCGCCCGCTGCAGCCGTGAAAAATCTGCTGTCACGCGATATCAAATCAGAGTCAGCGGGTTGACCCTCTGAAGGCCAGTTGTCGCCAGGCCTCGTACACCACGACTGACACGGTATTCGAGAGATTCAGACTGCGGCTGTTGGCTATCATTGGTACACGCAAAACGGCTGCGCGACCTGTTGCCTGCAGCACGTTTTCGGGCAAACCACGTGTTTCCGGTCCAAACAGGAAGGCGTCACCTGCCTCGTAGCCGGGCTCTGTATAGGTACATGCGCCCCGGGTCGACACTGCCCAGAGTCGTAGCGGCTTGACGGCGGCCATAAAGGCATCCAGTGATGCATGCTCCCGCACGGTCGCCCACT
>JASJGW010000092.1:0-3346 GCA_033791305.1 Gammaproteobacteria bacterium
CATCCGAGTGCCGAGACCCATATGCGCTGGACCGCCCGGAATTCCCATGCTCTCAGCTACATTTGCACAGGCTCTGACCGGCCCATCGGCAGCCTGTGGCGCTGGTTGTCGACACGCCACACCGACAGGAGCAATGCCTGACCCCGGGAGTCTGTCACGAAGTGGCACGCGAGATGCATAGTTATTGCCTGACCCAAAGCAAACCTGCCGCACGACACCCTTGCAGGATTAACGGAGGTAATGGCATGAAAACTATTGAACTTCAGATGATTACCGTAGGTCTGGATGATGGGAAGCAAGGTATCTTCGTTGGCCTGCCACTGCTGACAAAGCAAATGGCGGAGACCGATGGCACAGTAGAAAACATATGGTTTTCAGACATTAAACAGATACCAGACAGCCTGACCATGGATGAATTAATGGAAATCGTGCGTAAGCAAATGTACGACTGTATGGCGACGGTTCAGTAGCCCATCAGCGTCATTTCTTCGGCATATCGTCAATCGGTTGCCGCTTGCTCCCCTACCGCGGCAATAACTGCCGCTGGCAGTCAGGTTCACAAACGCAACGGGCCGGCAAACCCTCTTCCCGCCGGCCTGCTAGAATGCTGCCCCACACAGGGGCACAGGGCATATCGCCAGTACCCCTTGCCCGGATAACACCCTATGAAAATTTCGGTCATCATTCCAAGCTGGAACCGTGCCGATCGTCTCGGCGCTGCGCTTGATTCGGTCTACGCACAAAGCGTGGCTCCCCACGAGGTTATCGTGGTGGACGACGGCTCCACCGACAATACCCGCGAACTGCTTAGCCGCCATTACCTGGATGTTCATACTATCTTCCAGCAGAACAAGGGCGTCAGCCAGGCACGTAATACCGGCATCACGGCCGCCACCGGAGACTGGATTGCCCTGCTGGATTCAGATGACCGCTGGGAACCCGGCAAACTGGAACAGCAACAGGCCGCCATCCGCGCAAACCCCGGCTTCAAGCTGTGTCACAGTGATGAAATCTGGATCCGCAATGGCAAACGCGTCAACCCCATGAAAAAACATGCCAAGCATGGCGGCAGGATCTTCCGCTACTGTTTACCGTTGTGCGTCATCTCGCCCTCGACCGTCATGATTCACCGTGATCTCTTCACGGAGATGGGTCTGTTTGACGAGACCCTGCCGGCCTGCGAGGATTATGACCTGTGGTTAAGAATCTGTGCGGTCTACCCGGTGCTGTATGTAGACCAGCCGCTGATCATAAAAGTCGGCGGACACGCGGACCAGTTATCACGGCGTTACTGGGGAATGGACCGTTTTCGCATCCAGGCACTGGAGAAAATACTTGCTGCGGATGTGCTCGGGGAGCAGGACCACGCGGCCGCCCTGGAAACGCTGCTGGAAAAGACAGCGATCATGATTCAGGGCGCGGTGAAACACGACAATCACACCCTGGCCAACAGCTATCGTGAAAAACAGCATAAACATTCCCGAACACACTGTCTGGCAGACACCGCCTGATGATTAATATCGTTGTCGCCCTGCCTGCCGAGGCCCGTCCCCTGCTTGACCACTTCCGGCTCCGGGACAAGCAACACAACACGGCATTTCCGATCTACCGGAATACCGACATGGCGCTCATCGTTTCAGGACCCGGCAAGGTCGCTGCAGCGGCAGCCACTGCCCTGCTGGCAGGGACCGGAACGTCACATGCCAGGGCAGCCTGGTTGAATATCGGTATTGCCGGACATGCACACCACGCCGTCGGCTCGGGTTATATTGCTCACCGCATTACGGACAGTGCTACCGGAACAAACTGGTATCCCCCGCAAATACACGAGCTGTCAACACCAACAGAAACCCTGTACACGGTGGATCGTCCCGAAGATGATTACCCGACTGCAGCCCTCTACGAGATGGAAGCCAGCGGATTTTTCCCCGTAGCCAGCCGCTTCTCATCCAGCGAACTGGTGCAATGTTTCAAGGTCATCTCTGACAACAGGACACAGGCAACGACCATGGTAACGGCAAAACTCTGCGCACAACTCATTTCCGGAAGACTGGCTGACATCGAGCAACTGGTCAATGCACTCTCCGGCATGGCAGACGAATACACAACGTGGCATGCACCACACCCGGACCTCGAACAATTCTCGACGCGCTGGCGCTTTTCTGTCTCACAACAACACCAGCTTGCCGAACTTGCCCGCCGCTGGGAGGTGCTCACAGCCGATCAGCCGCTATGGCTTGAGCAGCTGGAAAAGTCACGTTCTGCAGCGGATGTGCTGCATCGCCTTAAGCAACACCTGAGCACATTACCGTCCAGGTTCCGGTGACGGTGGGCCGTCAGCGCCAGGCCGTAACTGCTGCACGAGTTCGATAATGCGGGTATCGTAGTCCGGAGGGAAAGTCCAGAACTTCCCACCCTTCTCGGTCGTGTTTCCCACGAGACCACGCTCGGCAGGGCGCGCATGCAACAGGAACTGGACCAGTATATCACTGCTAATCCAGGGGTGGCCGTACCAGAAGGAGTGAGAGCCGGTGCCGAGATTCGGGACGGTCTCGGGATCGACATTGATAATGTCGAAGGTGGACCGCCGGGTCGCCTCCATCAACCACTGTGTTTCCTCCTCGTCCAGTTCCCGCAGGTCCGGTCGCCCGGCACGCGACACTCCTTGATGGAATTGTGCAAACGCAAGTACATCGTCATTCAGGTTGACCACCATGGTCACGTTATTCACGATATCGATGTACTCGTATAGATCGTAGGCGAATTTCTTGAACTCGGCATCAGGCGCGGCAAAGTAAACCTCGCCGAGACGCAGCCGTTCGCGCAACTGTCCGGGCGGTTCATCCGCCGCCCCCTCCCCCAGCATCACCAGGGCCGGGCTGGTCACCTGGGCGCCGGCACTGTAGGCAAGAATATTGATATTGTTCGCCCGGGTGTGGGCAGCAAGCAAACGGATGAATTCCGCGAACAGGGGGGCCGTCCTGGCCGCATGTTTCACATCGGTTCCATAGTGAAACAAACTTTCAGCGGATGGCCAGGCGAATGCCAGCACCACCGAGTTGCGACCGGTAAAGTGCCGGTACTGGGCGGCCTGCGCGGTGGCCCGGTAGATGCTGGAATTGGCACCATGTACGTAGACCATCAGATCCTTGTCCCAGCTCTCCGCCAGCGCCTCATTGACAACATCAAAGAACCGCACGGCTTCGGGTGACAACGCGGTCTCGCCGGTCCCGAAATCGATGGCCGCCCACTCTTCGATATTGTCCAGGAACAGCGCCGGACGCTTTTTCACCTCGCCACTGCTTGAGAGCGCGCGCAGGCTCTCCCAGTCAAGCGTCTCATCACC
>JASJGW010000093.1:0-4258 GCA_033791305.1 Gammaproteobacteria bacterium
ATGGTCACCTCTTTCCTGTCCATCACCTGCTGCCCGGCGGCCTCGGTATAATCAGCCGCCCGTCCGCCTGCACGGACAATACAGATCTCGTCAAGGTAGATCTCAAGCCTCGACAAATCCAGGTCTGCTATGCCGGCACGACCGACAGCCGCGAGTATTCGCCCCCAGTTAGGATCACCGGCAAACAACGCGGTTTTAACCAGCGGCGAATGGGCAACCGTATAGGCAAGCTGCAAACATTCATCTGTCGTAGCGCCTCCTTCAACGGCAATCGTGACAAACCGGGTTGCGCCTTCTCCGTCACGCACAATCAACTTGGCCAGCTGGACACAAATATCAGTCAACGCCTCACTGAATAGTGTATATCCCTGCGTTCCCGGTTCGAGTGCCATGCCCTTCCCGGTGGCAATCAGAACACAGGCATCATTGGTCGACGTATCACCATCGACAGTAATGCGGTTAAATGACTTGCCGACTGCATGAGACAGACAGTCCTGCAAGGCGTCCTGCCCGAAATTTGCATCCGTGGCAATAAACGCCAGCATGGTAGCCATATCAGGCCGAATCATACCGGCGCCCTTTGCAATACCCGTTATCGTGACGGGCTGACCTTCTATCTCAATCTTTTTCGATGCACCTTTCGGTACTGTATCCGTGGTCAATATGCCGGTTGCGGCAGCCGCCCAGCCGTGTTTATCCAGTTGTGCCAGTGCATCCGGGATGCCTGCCAATATTTTTTCGACCGGCAAGGACTCTCCGATCACGCCGGTCGAAAAAGGCAATACTGCCTGTGGTACACAACCCAGCTGGTTTGCCACACTCTCACAACACAGTCGTGCATCATGAATACCCGCCTCCCCGGTACCCGCATTTGCATTACCGGTATTGACCAGCAGACAAACCGGCCGCTCCTGTGACAAATGTTCGCGCGCCACGATCACCGGCGCGGCGCAAAAGGCATTTTGTGTAAACACGGCGGCACACACCGAACCAGGTACCAGCTTCATCACTACCAGATCAGGACGACCTGGTGTTTTTATTCCGGCCGCCACCGTCCCCAACTGGCATCCGGATACGGGATAAAGCTCAGGTAACGGATCTGTCTGCATGATTTGTGTAGGAGCGGGCTTGCCCGCAAATCAGTGTTTGGCAGGCAAGCCCGCTCCTACGGCCTTCAAGGGATATCTTCGTAGAGGTAGTATCCGCATGGTAATACCGGTCAACTCAGCTTACCGTGGCACTGTTTGTATTTCTTTCCTGAACCACAGGGACACGGTTCATTTCGCCCGATCTTGCGTCCCTGGCGCTGGAAGGGGGCATGCTCTTCAGCTCCTTCCTTACCCCCGCCCATGGAATTGGCGCTGTCATGCTGATACTTCACCTGTGCCTTGCTGCGACGCTGCTCTTCCACGGCCTCGACATCAGATTCGGCACGCACCTGCACCTTGGACAGCACGCCAATGATCTCATGCTTGATACGCTCAAGCATGTCAGTAAACATGGCAAAGCCTTCTTTCTTGTATTCCTGTTTTGGATCTTTCTGCCCGTATCCCCGCAGGCCTATGCCCTGCCGCAGGTAATCCATTGCAGCAAGATGTTCTTTCCAGGCACTGTCGAGTATCTGCAACATCACTGCCTTCTCAAAGTGCCGCAGTACTTCCGGACCTGCCTCTGCCTCTTTCTTCTTGTACGCAGCAACCATGGTCTCAAGGATGCGGTCACGCAGGGGCTCTTCATGCAGATCATCATCCTCATCAAGCCATTTTCCGACCGGTATTTCCTGGCCATACTCCTTGACCAGCGCTTCTTCCAGCCCGGGTATATCCCACTGTTCATCCAGTGAACCAGGCGGTAAATATTCGCTGAGCAGGGCATTCACAACATCATTACGGATCGCATCCACAGTCTCGGAAACATCATTTGTTTCCATCAACTCGTCACGTTGTTCATACACTACGGTACGCTGATCATTTGCCACATCGTCGTATTCGAGCAGCGTCTTGCGCATATTGTAGTTGTGCTGCTCAACCTTGCGCTGTGCATTCTCAATCGCCTTGGAAACCCAGGGATGCTCAATGGCCTCGCCTTTCTCCATGCCCAGTTTTTGCATCAGGCCGGCCACCCGCTCTGACGCGAAGATCCGCATCAGGTTGTCCTTGAGTGACAAATAGAACCGGCTGGAGCCCGCATCACCCTGACGACCGGAACGTCCACGTAACTGGTTATCAACACGCCGCGACTCATGCCGTTCGGTGCCAACGATATGCAGGCCACCCGCCGCTATCACCTGGCCATGGCGCTGCTGCCACTCCCCGGTGACCTTGCTAATGGTTGCTTCATCAGCATTATCAAGTGCGTCCAGTTCAACCTGGAGATTACCACCGAGCACAATATCGGTACCGCGGCCAGCCATATTGGTAGCGATGGTAATTGTTCCCGGTCGTCCGGCCTGGGCAACAATATGTGCTTCCTTCTCATGCTGCTTGGCATTCAGAACGGCATGCTTGATACCGGCTTTCTTCAGTAACTTTGACAGGTATTCCGAGGTGTCAACCGATGCCGTACCCACCAGTACCGGTTGTCCACGCTGTTGGCAATCACGCACGTCTTCCATGATGGCCTCAAATTTTTCCTCCATGCTGAGGTAGACCAGATCACCCCTGTCATCCCTGACCATTGGATTATCTGTCGGGATAACAACAACTTCCAGACCGTATATCTGCTGTAGTTCAAATGCCTCGGTATCTGCCGTACCGGTCATGCCGGCAAGCTTGTTGTAGGTCCTGAAATAGTTCTGGAATGTGATAGAGGCGAGCGTCTGGCTCTCATTCTGAATGGGAACGCCTTCTTTTGCTTCCACCGCCTGATGCAGGCCTTCAGACCAGCGCCGGCCCGGCATGGTACGCCCGGTAAATTCATCGACAATAACGACATTGCCATCCCGCACAATATAATCCACGTCTTTCTGGAAAAGCAGGGTTGCGCGCATGGCAGCATTGAGGTGATGCATCATGCCCAGATTTGCCGCATCGTAGAGACTCTCACCTTCGCCCAGCAGGCCTTTCCTGGTCAGCAAGTCCTCGACATGCTCGTGTCCGGCGTCTGTGAGGTATATCTGCTTGTGCTTTTCTTCCAGCGTGTAATCGCCAGGTCCGTCCTCCTCTTCCTGCAGGGCCAGCCCGGCAACCATTTCATTCATTGTCATATAAAGGTCCGAACGTTCATCTACCGGCCCGGAAATAACCAGCGGGGTACGTGCTTCATCAATCAGGATGGAGTCAACCTCATCCACAATGGCAAAGTTACGCCCGCGTTGCACGCGTTCATTCGGAGTAAAGGCCATGTTATCGCGCAAATAGTCAAAGCCGAATTCATTATTTGTGCCATACGTAATATCTGCTTCGTAGGCTTGCTTCTTTTCCTCATAAGGCTGACCGGATACTATAACGCCGACCGTCAGCCCCATGAACTCATGGACCTTCCCCATCCATTCGGCATCACGCTGTGCCAGGTAATCATTCACTGTAACGATATGCACACCGTTGCCGGACAGTGCGTTCAGATAGGCAGGCAGGGTGGCAACCAGCGTCTTGCCTTCACCGGTGCGCATCTCAGCGATTCTCCCCTGATGCAACACCATACCGCCAATAAGCTGCACATCAAAATGACGCATATCCAGCGTACGCCAGGCAGCCTCCCGAACTGCGGCAAAGGCTTCGGGTAACAGATCATCCAGCGTCTCGCCAGCTGTCAGTCGCTGCCGGAAGTCATCCGTCCTGGCCCGCAGCGCTGCATCGGACAGCGCCTTCAAATCCGGTTCCAGGTCGTTAATACGCGAGACAACACGCGACATACGTTTCAGCTGCCGGTCATTGCGACTGCCAATCAACTTGCTAAAAATATTAAGTGCCATGAATCCTTCGAGAAAATCCAGTCTGCAGAAAACAGGCATGATACCGCATGTGCCTGCAAATTAGCAGGCCGGAACAGGCTAAAACATGGGGAGAATACCCGGGAATGCGCAGGCCTGAACGCCGGAAAGAAATGACCTACTTGCCAATATATTTGGAGGGATTAACAGTTTTTCCGTTCTGCAGCACTTCAAAATGCACATGCGGGCCGGTTGATCGACCCGTCGAACCCATCAGCGCAATCTGCTGCCCTTTTTTGACCTTGTCACCGACTTTCACCAGGTGTCGCTGGTTGTGTCCGTAGCGGGTGGAGTAGCCATTGCCGTGGTTAATTTCAATCAGGTTTC
>JASJGW010000094.1:0-2560 GCA_033791305.1 Gammaproteobacteria bacterium
GCTGGCAGCCGCAGCCATTTGGGTACATTTGTCTTACATCACATCAGCCCTTCTATATAATCTGCACCCTCGGTATGACATTCCGGTGTACGTAGAGTACCCACTGCAACCGCCGGTGGTTTCATTCCAGGAGGCAACAAATGAAGGTTTTACAGGGACTGTGTACCGCAATACTGCTGCTGGCTGCTCCGCTTTTACAGGGCAGCAGCCAGTATCCAGGGAAAGTCATTGCCGGTTGGATAGAAAAGATCAGTCTGGTAGAACAACCGCTGATACTCAAGGCTAAGCTGGACACCGGCGCCAAGACCTCGGCTATCCATGCGATCAATGTTGAGCAATTCAAAAAGAATGATGAGCGCTGGGTGCGGTTTGACCTGCTGCTCAAAGATGCGAACGACAAACAACACACTATTCACATGGAGAAACCGAAGAAGCGGCGTGCCCGCATCAAGAGTACCGACGGCGATCATGACCGGCGCGCCGTGGTTGAACTTGAAATCTGTTTTGACGGCCGCAAACACGTCACAGAATTTACCCTCGCGAATCGCTCGGAATATATATACGACGTGCTACTGGGTCGTGAGTTCCTGCGGGGCATCGCGGTCGTTGACCCTGAGCGCACATTCCTGACACAGGCAAACTGCCCGACACCATGATCATGACGCGCTGCAAGACATGAACACTGTTACCGCAAAGGTCTGGGCACTGGCGCTGATACTGCTTGGCCTGGCGATCACGGCTTACAAGACCTATGAACTGGGCCTGCCACTAACGCCCGAGCAGAATACCGATGTGTGGACCGTGCAGGCACAGGTGGCATTCGAGGGCAAAGGTAAACCGGCAAAACTGTCGCTGTTCATCCCTGAAAACACACCGGGCTTCATGCTGCTGGATGAAGACTTCATCTCCAGCCGCTACGGACTCACCATTGCAAAAACACATGAAAACCGCAGGGCCGACTGGGCTATACGCCGCGCAAGAGGGATGCAAACCCTGTATTACCGGATATCGGTGGCCCGATCAAATCTGAAAGTTGGCTGGGAAACAAAGCCCGACTTCCCGGACCCGCCGGATTATCCCGAGCCCTACGCGTCTGCAATCAAGGCAATTATTGATGATGTGCGCGAAGAGTCTGCGGACGTTGAGTCGTATACCCTGGAACTACTCAAGCAACTCAACTCAAGCGTGCCGGATGAAAACGTGGAACTGATCCGCGACAAGGCAACCAGTAGTGGTCAGTGGACAAACGAAATCATCAACGTATTAAAAGGTGTACGTATTCCGGCGCGCATAATCTGGGGAATCGATATAACCGACTCGGCGAATAACCTCAGTCTGCGTCCCTTGCTGCAGGTACATAATGGTGATAACTGGCTGACCTTTAATCCTGAGACCGGCAGCGAGGGCATCCCGGCTGATTTTCTTGTCTGGAAAGTCGGCGACAAGAGTGTCTCGGCGCTTGATGGCGGCAATGGCCTTGACGTCAAATTTTCGGTGACCCGTACCTACGCCGAACTGATCGATGTTGCCCGCCAGGGCGCCGCCAAACGGGAGTCCTTCTTTTTCGAGTTTTCCCTGCTTTCGTTGCCGGTACAGAACCAGATCACTTACCAGTTGCTGCTGATGTTGCCGCTGGGCGCATTACTGGTTGTGTTCCTGAGAACGATCATTGGCCTCAAGACCTTCGGCACCTTCATGCCCATCCTGATTGCCATGGCCTTCCGGGAGACGCAGCTCTTCTGGGGCATCATCATGTTCAGTATGATCGTCTCGATTGGATTGATGATTCGTTTTTACCTTGAGAAGCTGTTTTTGTTACTGATTCCGCGATTGGCCTCGGTACTGGTTATTGTTGTGATTCTCATGCTGCTGATCAGTCTGATAACCAACCAGCTGGGAATCGAACGCCTGTTGTCCATCTCCCTGTTTCCGATGGTCATCCTTGCCATGACGATTGAGCGCATGTCGATTACCTGGGAGGAAAACGGGGCTCGGGAAGCCATTCTTCAGGGCATTGGCAGCCTGTTCGTCGCCTGCATTGGTTACGTGGTCATGGTCAACGAGAACCTGATGTATCTCATCTTTGTCTTCCCGGAGTTGTTGCTGGTAGTACTGGGTCTGTGCTTGTGGATGGGTGGCTATACCGGTTACCGGTTGACGGAACTGGTACGCTTTAAAGGCATGCTGGGCAAGGAAGCAAAATGAGATTCTTTGCTACACCCAGGGAACTGCGGGAACGCGGTGTACTGGGGATGAACCGGCGCAATGCAGACTACATCATGCGCTACAATCCGCGCTGCCTTTATCCGCTGGTTGACAACAAGCTTGAAACCAAGAAGCTGGCTCTGGAAAGTGGTATCGCGGTGCCGGAACTCTACGGTGTGGTCGCCATCGAGCATCAGGTACAGGACATGGCCGGTATTCTTGCTGATCACCAGGCGCTGGTGATCAAACCGGCACACGGCAGTGGTGGCAACGGCATCCTGGTCATCGACAGCCGCATGGGTAAATCTTTTCGCAAGGCCAATGGCAGCCTGCTGTCTATAGAGGCCATACAACA
>JASJGW010000095.1:0-4583 GCA_033791305.1 Gammaproteobacteria bacterium
TGCATGCGACATCATCATCGTCACCGGTGATGCCTACGTTGATCAGCCGTCCTTCGGCATGGCTGTTATCGGCCGGCTGCTGGAGGCACAGGGTTTCCGTGTCGGTATCATTGCGCAACCCGATTGGCATTCGAAAGATCCGTTCCAGAAGCTCGGCAAGCCCAACCTGTTCTTTGGTATCACCGCCGGCAACATGGATTCCATGATTAACCGCTACACCGCCGACCGCAAACCGCGCTCGGATGATGCCTATACACCCGGCGGACAGGGCGGTGCACGCCCGGACCGCAGCACGCTGGCCTATAGTCAGCGCTGCAAGGAAGCGTTTCCGGATATACCGGTTGTTCTCGGTGGCATCGAGGCCTCGTTGCGTCGCATAGCACATTACGATTACTGGCAGGACAAGGTGCGCCGTTCTATCCTGCTGGATGCCAGCGCCGATATCCTTTTATATGGCAATGCCGAACGTGCCATTGTTGAAGTGGCCCACCGCCTGTCACGCGGGGAGGGTATAGCAAACATCACCAATGTGCGTGGCACTGCCTTTATCCGTCGTGATACCCCGGAAGGATTTCAGGAGGTCGACTCCACCCGCATTGACCGTCCTGGCAAGATCGACAGGATTGTCAATCCCTACATCAATACGCAGGAGATCAGCGCTTGCGAACAACAGCGCCGCAACGCACAGCAGTTCGGTATTGATGAAAACGGTGCCCAGATCGTTGGATTTACACTGCCACAAAAACTCAATCGGACCAAAACAGTTATCCGCCTGCCATCGTTCGAGAAGGTGCGTAACGACAAGGCACTCTATGCCCATGCCAACCGTGTACTGCATCTTGAAACCAACCCCGGCAATGCGCGGGCACTGGTGCAACAATATGGCGAGGTCGATCTCTGGCTGAACCCGCCGCCGATACCATTGATGACGGAGGAGATGGATTACATCTTCGGTCTGCCTTATCAACGCGTACCGCATCCCGCGTATCAAAACAAAAAGATTCCCGCCTGGGAAATGATCCGTTTCTCGGTGAATATCATGCGCGGCTGCTTCGGCGGTTGTACCTTCTGTTCTATCACCGAGCACGAAGGCCGCATCATCCAGAATCGCTCACAGACATCAATACTCAACGAAATCAAGGATATCCGCGACAAGGTGCCGGGTTTTACCGGCGTAATCTCCGACCTTGGCGGGCCGACCGCCAACATGTACCGCATTGCATGCAAGAGCCGTGCAATTGAGGCCGCCTGCCGCAAACCAAGCTGTGTCTATCCGGGGATTTGCCCGAACCTTAACACCGATCATTCTGCACTGACGCAACTCTACCGCGCAGCCAGGAAGCTACCGGGTATCAAGAAAATCCTGATTGCCTCCGGCCTGCGGTACGATCTCGCTGTCGAAGATACGGAATATGTGAAAGAGCTGGTCACCCACCATGTCGGTGGTTACCTGAAGATCGCGCCGGAACACACCGAGAACGGGCCGCTCTCGAAGATGATGAAACCGGGTATTGGTTCCTATGAAAAGTTCAAGCGACTGTTTGAAAAGTTTTCCAAAGAGGCCGGTAAGGAACAGTACCTGATCCCGTACTTCATTGCTGCGCACCCCGGCACTACCGATGAAGACATGCTTAAGCTTGCGCTGTGGCTGAAAAAGAACGGTTTCCGCGCCGACCAGGTGCAGGCGTTCTATCCTTCGCCAATGGCCACCGCAACGGCCATGTTCCACACCACCAGGGATCCGCTGAAAAAAGTCACCTACAAAAGCGATCGGGTAGCAAGCGTCAAAGACCCCGGACAACGCAAACTGCACAAGGCCTTTCTGCGCTACCACGATCCAGACAACTGGCCGTTACTCAGAGAAGTGCTCAGGAAGATGGGCAGGGAAGACCTCATCGGCAACGGCAAGCATCAGCTCATTCCCGGGGACCGGCCGGACGATACAAAATCATACCGCGCCCCGCGTCGGAAGAACTCTGCGGCGGCACACCAACGCCGTAAAAAGGGCAAGAAGGTCCTCACCCAGCACACTGGCCTGCCGCCGCGCACCACCCGATAGAATGTCCGTTCCCTCTCCCTCAGGGAGAGGCTTGGGGTGAGGGGATAACCAGCGACAATTTACCGGTGCAGCCCCGTCACCTCGCTTGCCGCTGTTGCACAGCGGTTGCGGATGCCGCTCTTCAGTGACGCTGGTACTTGCGGGGATTTCTGGCCATGGAACGTATGTGGGACATATGACTGCCAGTGCTAATCAGAACATGGCGTTCTGCATCATCGTAGATACGCGGGCCATCGCAGTTGCCTGGATTGCCGGAAGATTCACAAATCTCCTGAACGAATATTTTCAGGCAAACAGAGAGCTCTTCGTCATTGCAGCCCAGGCAGCCATCCTGTTCCGGATTGCAGGCCAGCGCACTGCCCGGGATTAACATCGATCCAAGGAGGACCCCCTGAATCAAGCCGATGAATAATAATTTCATGAATTTCCTCCAAAATTCTTGTTGGTGTTGCATGTGAACACCCGGTTTTACAGCCGGTTTATCCGCAGAGTATTACATAATCGCTGCCGGTATAACCATATGAATATCAAGGGATCGGCAAGATTTCTAATTTATCAAGGCCTGATTCTGCCCGCGGTTGTCCCGCAAAAGCGGGATCCAGTAGACAAGTCAAGGGCAACGCGATGTGCCCGACAATATCTGTTCCCGGTGTTTTACCGTTTGGTCCAGCTCATATGGTACCTGCTATTTCATCCACAACGGGGCCCTGACAACCAGGTCTGCGCCAGGCCCAAGATTTTCCGAAGCAGGTCGCTATATTAAGGCATTAGGGACTACCAAACGGTGCAATAACGGGGAAACCGGGCAGTAAATATCATGACTGAGACAAGCAAGCACAAGCTACTCTTCACCGCGGCCATTCTGGCCGTACTGGCACTGCTGCCAGGCTGTGCCACCCTCGACAAGGACGAATGCATGCTCGCCGACTGGCGCCTGATCGGCTACCAGGACGGCGTCGCCGGCAAATCCGCGACCGTGGTTGGCGAGTACCGCGCGGACTGCGCAAAACATGCTGTGGTTCCGGATCTGGACGCATACCGGGCCGGCCGCGAGGAAGGGCTGCATCAGTACTGCACGGCGGACAATGGTTACCGTCTCGGCAATGCCGGGCGTGGCCTTTCCGCCGCATGCCCGACAGCATTGGAAGGTGATTTTCGTGAGGCCTATAAGGCCGGCCGGAAACTCTACCTGGCACGCTCCGCGGTCAACAAGACCCATTCACGTATCAAAGACCGTAAACAAACACTGTCAAACCTGGAAAAGAACCGGGCTCAGAAACTGGCAGCCCTGATTGCGGATGGCCTCAAGGCCGATCAGCGGGTGATGATTCTCTACGAAATCAATGAACTGCAGCAGGAAATGAACAGTGTCGAGGAAGAGGTCGTTGACCTCGAATTTTACCTTGAGGATCAGCAGGCCCGCCTGGACCACCTTAGCCACAACAGCTCCTACTGAGGCTCCCTTCCGCCTCACTGTCAGCCCTCCAATAGCGTTGCGTGAGCGATGCGCTCGCGAATATTCCCGCCCATCGCCGGGAGTGACGCGCTACTAAGCAGGAAGAGCTGCGTTCCGCCGCTCATCCTGTACCCGCCATTTTTTCAGCGCCATTCAGGTTCTGTTCAGGAACACCTGCCTATATTGATCTGCACGAATACTAATCCTCAAAAAGACGGCCGCGAAGGCATCGAGGTGAATCATGAGGTCAATAATTGCAAGGAGGGTCTCTCAATGAAGACTGTAACGATCTGTGACTGGAAGGCTACACAGCGCTTTATCAAACAACTGTTGACCGGGTGCCTGCTACTACCAATGGCCGCGTATGCAGGTTCGAACGCACCGACTATCAAGTTATTTCCGACCACCGTGCTGGAGGAAATCAAGCATACCGGCAATGTGGCCGCGGAGATGGAATCCGGATTGCAGGCCGTCATCAGCCAGCTGGATGAACAGCAGAAGCTTTACCTGGATAGCAAGTGCGAAGGTAACGAGGGTGATCCCGGCTGCGAACGCATCGCCAGGCAACTCGGCAAAAGCTATCTGGAAATGCTGAATGTCATGGCGGACAAGCTGCCGGAGATGGAAACTGCGGTGAACGCCACCTCTTCCAGTCTCGAGAAACGCATTCGCAAGGAGCTGGGCCAGAAAAAAACGTCCTGGACACTGCAGGAACTGTTGCTAGGGGCGGAGTCCGGTAACTCGGCGACTGTCAGTCAACCATCCCTGCGCGGGCGGTCCGGCATGCGGCTCAGTGATCGCTTTAGTCAATACTACAAGCTGGTGGCACGCTCCGGTGGCAAGACCAATTCCTCGCTGGCCGTGATTGCCTCGGATATCTATCTCGATATGCAGGAGACCTCCAGTCTGATTGCTCGCACCCGGGAAGAGATCAGTCGCGCAACCCTGATGGAACAGCTAAATCAGTCATTCGGAACCATTACCCCGGAAATGCAGGAGGTGGTCGCCGGCGTCAAGGCCATCCTGTTCGGTGAGGAACTGGACGTCATTCCGATGGCCGTACAGCCC
>JASJGW010000096.1:0-3012 GCA_033791305.1 Gammaproteobacteria bacterium
CGGTAAAAAGCGTCCTTCCGGGTACTGGTCAGGCTGACCAATTGCCGCCATGATTTCGCTATCATTCTTGTCGGTGAGTGTGTGCTCAAGCACAGGGTGTTCACGAATCCGCTGCAGCATTTCCCTGAATGAATAGCCTTCAACAAGGGTCAACTCATGCTGAATGACCTTGCCTGCAACCAGTTCATCCAGCAGTGCCCGCGGGGTCATTTCCGGTAGCAGGGTATATTCACCAGCCTGCAGCCGTTTTGCGACCTCCATATGACGGCCTAGCAGGATAAAAAATCGGGGATGCTGGATAATCTTGCGCGCTTCCAGGTCATTGGCGAGCTGGTTCAGGGAGGCACCCGCCGGCAGGGTATAAATCAATCCATCGGCCGGCACATTGAGCCGGGTGCTCTCAAATTGCTGGTAGCGGCTCAGGGTAATAGCAGCCACTGACAGCGCCACAAGCGTAACCATGACAAACAAACGAAACAGGAATGTTCGCACACCCGATTTTTGTGATTTATTTGTCATGGTGCATTAGTAGCGTTTGCAAGCGCGTGCTAACAGGTCCTTTTATAAATGTCTGTTTATCAATCCCGGTCACGGGCCAGATACCGATCAGACTGTTACAGACAAATACTTCGTCCGCCTGCAGCAAGACATCCAGTTCTATTCCCTGAACGCTAACCTCTATTGTGTGCTTTTCCGCCAGTTCCAGCACCTGTGCCCGCATAATACCGGCAATGCCACAGCGCTGCAGGTCAGGCGTTATCAACACGGTATCCTTTATCATGAACACATTACTCATGGTCCCTTCCACCAGATCTCCACTGGAGTCCAGCATCAATCCTTCCATAATAGCGGGATCATCCCACTCCTGGCGTGCCAGGACCTGTTCCAGCCGGTTAAGGTGCTTGATGCCTGCCAGTGATGAATTATGTCCCAGTCGAGTCCGGCAAATTCTTGTCTTGATGCCTGTCTCTGTACAGCTTGCAGAATAATTGGGCCATGCGTGCAATTGTATAATACGTGATGATCGTGGCTGCTCGGGTAAACGGTAACCACGGCCACCACTGCCACGGGTAACAATAATCTTTATCACTGCCTGCTGCGACTGTTCTATAAGTGAACGGCATTCATGCGCCAATAGTGCTTCATCGACAGGCTCCATGCCCAGGCGCTCACACCCGGATTGCAGACGGCGCAGATGCTGCGGCCAGTAACAGAGTTGCCCATTCTCTACAGCAATCGTTTCAAAGACACCATCGCCATAGAGCAGACCGCGATCTGACGTGGGAACACAGTCAACCGGTTTACCATTAACCAGTACCGGCGCCGTATCACCCTTCATGCATCGTCCAGTCCGAGGGCACGCAACAGCCCGCGTGCCTTGGCACGGGTTTCTTCAAGTTCTGCCTGTGCATTCGAATCAGCCACAATGCCGGCACCGGCACGCAACTCCAGTCGCTCTCCCTGACAGACCATACTGCGGATCAGTATATTCAAATCCATGCTGCCATCACGGTTAATATAGCCCATGGAGCCGGTATAGGTGCCACGTGGCACTTGTTCAAGCTCGGCGATAATTTCCATGCAACGTACCTTCGGGCAACCGGTAATGGTACCTCCGGGAAAGACGGCGCGAATCACATCCCCCGGTGAGACGTTGTCACGTAAACGCCCGCGCACATTGGAAACAATATGGTGTACATGTGCATAGGATTCGAGCACCATCAACTCATTCACCTCAATCGAACCAGGTATGCACAAGCGGCCGAGATCATTACGTTCAAGATCGATCAACATAATGTGCTCGGCGCGCTCCTTGGGGTGTGCCAGCAATTCTTCCGAAAAGGCCCTGTCTGACACAGATTCGTTACTACGCGGGCGTGTGCCCGCAATAGGCCGTGTTTCAATCATGCCGTCATGCACACAGACCAGGCGCTCCGGAGAAGAACTGATAATTGATACATCCTTCCAGGTCGCCATACCGGCGAACGGTGAAGGATTGTGTCGCGCAAGATTGTTAAACAGCGCTGCAGCACCGACGCTGTGCTCAAGGGTAATCTCCCAGTGCCTGGAAAGATTCACCTGGAAGACATCTCCTTCCCGGATATACGACTGTATCCGCCCAATGGCATCCAGATAATCCTGCGGTTTATCTTCACTGACAGTGGCAACCGTGGCCATGTTTGTCGCTGAAGAACCGGACAAGGAGGCGAGATCTTCACGAATACTTTCAACTGATGCAGACTGCCCGAATTCAGCAACGATGTATGACTGCTGCTGCTCATTATCACGGATCACCGCCGACCTGAAACAGGTCGCGATGGCGACAGGCAGATCACCATTTGATGGTGGTAATTGCAAACAGGGTTCTATTTGCCCTGCCAGCTCATAACCCAGGTAGACAAACCAGCCACCGGTGAATGGCAAGTCAGCCTCATCCGGAACAACTGTCCTTTCCTGCTGCCACCAGTCATCAAGGGCCGCCAGAAAATCACTGCCAGACGAGTCAACACAATCCGGTACGGTTACAGTTCCATCTGCATTCAGTACCAGGCTGTCACCCGGAAAAGCAAACAGGATGTCATATCGACCCTGAGCCGTACTCTGCAAAATATGGGGATAGCGTTCCGGGTCAGCCTGGTGCAGTTCTATCAGGTCGAAAGCGTAATCGACCTTCTGAACATGGCACTGTCGGGAATGTTGCTGCACGCGCAGGTAAAAATAAGCTGAGTGCCAGTTTTCTTATTTAATAGCCACGGAATCCACTAAATAACACGAAAAAAAACATTCTATAAATGCTTTCGTGTTCTTCCGTGGATTTCGTGTCATCTTATCTGTCTTTATGAAGTTGAACCACTAATCACTCATGCGGCGAAATATCAGCGTGCCGTTGGTTCCACCAAAACCAAATGAGTTGGACATGGCAACATCAAGCTTCATGTCCCTGGCCGTATTCGGTACGTAGTCCAGGTCACATTCCGGGTCGGAGTTTTCCAGGTTGATAGTGGGGGGGCC
>JASJGW010000097.1:0-5645 GCA_033791305.1 Gammaproteobacteria bacterium
AGTGTGGTGATGGTTGCTGCATCCAGCATGTCCCGCAGCGTGTTGCGCAGGGTCTTGCGTCGCTGGGAAAAGGCCTGTTTCACCAGTTGTTCGAAAAGCGCCTCATCTGCCACCTGCACCGGTGGCCGATCGAATAGTTCCAGCCGGACAAATGCCGACTCGACTTTCGGTGGCGGGTCGAATGCCTCCGGCCCAATGGTGAATAGATGGCCTTTGAGTTGCTCCTTGAAAACACTGTTCTCTTCGATGAGATAGTCGATGACCGCCTATTGCTGGCGGTTAAGCTAGCCGGACAGGGCAATTACGAAGAGATGGAAGGGTTGTAGGACGCTGGCCATTGCCGAACAGATTATCCATAATTTTTCATGATAACAGACCTTACGGCTCGTTCGGATATTTACACCATACCAGGTCACTGCGCGAAAAACCGCGATGGCCAAGTCTTCTGTTCATCAGAGGTCGGGGCTCTGTACTCATAGACAACCGCGGACGGGTGCGTTGCTACGGACAGTGTGAGCCTGCCACTACAGACAATAGCGAAAACACACGAGCAGACAACGCAGATAGTTAAATGGCCAGGATCGGACAACAACTTGCCGTTCCCTGCCATCCTATGAACTTCAGCAACGCAGCAAAAACGGTCATTCACCGTCCTGCAATTGTACTTCGCTAACTGGCCGAGGCTGTGTGAAAACGCACTGTTTTCAATAATTGCAAATATAATTACCACTTAGAACACGGTCGTTACGCTGGTAACCGATTCCAATCGAACCGGCGACCTCACTCACTACTCAACAGGTCCAATGTAGGTATATCAACTCGCGTCGCATGCAGGGCGTCCGGCTCTACATTCAATTCTATGATAAGCGGGCCATCTGCCGTGATGGCGACATCCATCCCCGCAAAATTCAGATGCGGAAAGACCCGTAAACAGCGCTCGGCGAGTTCGAGAGCTTCCTGCCAAAAAGGGATCTTAAAGCCCTCCAGGCACCGGCAATCAAAGTGATCGCCAGCCACCTCACCTGCCGGCGGGGGGAAAAATATTGGCTTACCCAATGCACCTGCTGGCACGCTGGCAGGCACCACTAGTCCACCAGTGGGAGCGTTGTCCGTCAGGTTTTGCGGATGGCCGATCTTCAGCAGCACGGATTTAACCTTGACCCCGGTTCCCGATTGACGCACCCACATCCGTAGGGAATTCACACTGCTGGTATTTAGCTTCGCCATGGCCGGGTGCTGGTCAATAACAGCTTCCATTACCACGCCCTGGTCGACAGACTCGCGTTGCTTCAATGCCAGATACTCGGCAACCGGCATGCGCCGTTGCAACTCCCGGGAAAAAATTTGCCCCTGATTATCCGCGTTGATGTCAATGATATCGAAGCCAGTGCCGCAGCTGCCTTCCGGCATTTTGATCGCAACGGTGGCAATGGACTTGCGCTGCAGCAACGCAAGAAACTCCTCGTCATTTGTCAGGGGTCGGCCGTCGCCGGTACGCCCGATGTGCGGGTGAAAGAAGCCTAAAAATTCCGGCGTCGGGATGGCAAACAGCATCAACAAGGCTTTCTCTGCCACCTTGTGTTGTGACAGCTTGTAATAGGCAGGATTGCTTATCGCCGCCACCGCCTTGAGGTAACGCTTGCCCGTCCGGTAGCGGGTTTTGCTCTGAAAGGGCATGTCCTGTCGCCAGAAACGGGCCGCGTGATAAAAGCCCGGACCAAGCGAGTAACCGAGTTCCAGCACGACCATCTCCGCTAACTGGCGATACACGGGAAGATGGCCCTCGCGCGCCCGTTCGCGCGATTGTTTCAGGTAGTCTGCGGCCTTGGCAAACATGTCAGCGGGCCACGGATACCAGAATGCTTTCCACCGCCACAGGTTTCTCCGCGTCCTTGCCCGCAAAGATCACCGGCGTCGTGATGTTCTCTATCACCATCGGTCCAGCCTCCGGAAAAATCATGTCGACTCCGTTCCACAGCGATTGTATGGTCATGGTTGACTGCGCGGCAAGTTTAATCCCCTCGGTGCTCCACAAAGGGAATCAGTCAAAATAGGATGCCGGGAACTCGCTTCCTGCATCATATCGCCTGGGGGTAGCGACGTGTAGGTGCGTACCGTGGGAAGACATGTCCTGGTTGACAGCAGGGTTTTGGAAGGGTGAGAATGTCCTAACCAGCATCTTCGTGTTGCGAAAGCAAACGACTATTCTTCACCAGCAGCCCTGACTGGTTTCAAGAAAGCTACCGGGGTTGCAGGGAAGCCCTGCCCGGCTTTCTCTCATCCCTGACAGGCATCCTTCTTACTGATGACATCCGACCCTACTGCCCTGCGAGACGGTGAATTCTGGCGTTCGTTGCCGGGCTACGCCGATATCGATACAAAAACCTTTCTCGACCATCGCTGGCAGGCGCGCAACAGCATCACCAGCCTCGACAAGCTGAGGTCGGTGGTCGGTAAACTCGTTCCGGAATTGCTGTTCTCCGATCTGAGCGACGGCCTTGCCCGCTCGCCGATGAGCCTGCGGATATCACCCTATCTATTGAGCCTGATTAACTGGAATGACCTCGGCAACGATCCGATACGCAGACAGTTCCTGCCGCTCGCCTCACAGTTTCTGCCCGATCACCCGCGTTTGACGCTGGACTCCCTGGGGGAACAGGCCGATATATTGCTCCCCGGCCTGATACACCGTTATCCCGACAAGGCGCTGTTCCTGCCTTTGGACACCTGCCCGGTTTACTGCCGCTTCTGTACCCGCAGCTATACCATCGGACCGGATACCGCCCAGGTTCACAAGCCGGCGCTACACGTCAGCCTTGCACGTTGGGAGCAGACATTCGACTACATCAGGAATCATCCGGAGATCGAAGACATCCTGGTCAGTGGTGGCGACACTTGGCAATTACGTGCCCAACAGCTCGAACACATAGGCAAAACGCTATTGACGATACCTCATGTGCGGCGAATCCGTTTCGCGACACGCGGACTCGCGGCAATGCCGCAGAAGATCCTGACCGATCACGACTGGTGCAGAACACTGGCGCAACTGGTGGACAATGGCCGGAGGCTACACAAGGAAGTCGCTGTCCACACGCATTTCAACCACCCGAACGAATTTACCTGGATCAGTGCCGAGGCTACGGACCGGCTGATGGAACTCGGTATCACTGTACGCAACCAGTCCGTCCTGCTGCGTGGTGTCAATGACGATGCGCATACCATGCGCCTGCTGGTACGCAGGCTGGGGCACCATAATGTTCACCCTTATTATGTATACATTCATGACATGGTCACCGGTATGGAAGACCTGCGTACCAGCATCGCCACTGCCATGGAACTGGAGAAGGCCGTTCGCGGCTCAACCGCGGGCTTCAACACGCCAACATTTATCTGTGATGCACCCGGTGGCGGGGGCAAACGGGACGTCCACTCATTCGAGCATTACAATCCGCAAACCGGCATATCTGTATACAGTGCACCTGCCGTCAAACCCGGCCAGCTGTTTCTCTATTATGACCCCATTGGATTACTTCCGGAAGAAGGACAACTACGCTGGTCGAATGCACGCGAGCACCAGCCTATGATAGATGAAGCGATTGCCGCTGCGAGAACCCGGATGGGTGAAGACGGATAGCGTTCAGGCGCTTTTTACCGCCAGCACATGCCGCTCGAAGTAATCCCGAAGACCAGGCTCCTCACGAAGCAACTCGAAAACCAGCCGCGCCTGTCCATGGGCAACACCGTTGCAGACAATCATACGGACATCATTATCGGTTGCATCCGTCCCGAGGGCCGCCTTGTCGAAGCGCGTCGCCATGGAGTAGAAGAAGACCTTGCCCGCGCGCCGTGCGGCAAGAATGGAAGCAGCCTCGGTATCGGCCACATTGACGCAGTTGAGCACGACATCACAGCCACGCCCGTCAGTGGCTTGTTGCACCTCCCACAACACCTGTTCGGGCAGGCGCGCATCGGCCCTGATTATCTGGTGTGCATATCCGAGTGCCTCAACCTCGGCCAGCTTTGCCGCGTCCGAATCGAGTGCGATGAGATGCACCCCCGGGGCCACCTTCCTTGCCGCCGCCATGGCGGTCACCCCCGACTTGCCCGCACCAATGACCAGGATGACCTGCCCGTCTTCAACTGAGCGATAGACCTGCGGAACGATACTCGAAATATCGATGGCAGACAGCGCCACGGGCAGACTGAAGTCCGGGGGCAGCGATGAATATCCCATTCCATAGAACAGGATCGCATGCCCGTCGACCTGCACCTGATCACCGTTGATTTGCCCGACCTCACGCAGGAACAATGGCAAAGTCGAGGTCGAAACCACCGGGATAATGACATCACCAGGACCCAGCTCGAAGTCTGATCCAACACCAGCACCGACGGCCGCCACTTCACCGACCAGCACGCCGCCGGAATTGGTTACCGGGTTATGCATCTTGCCGCGGCGCGCAACGATGTCGAGAATCTGATGAGCTATATCACCGCCACCCGCCCTGAGCTGGGACATACCCGTGGAATCGAGGTTGAGCAGGCTGACTCGGATCAGTATTTCTTCGGGATGCAGGATCGCAGGAGTATTATCTACCCTGAGTGCAGCCTGCGGAATGGCACCTTCAGGCTCGATTACGCGGTGAAACCCATAGTTCATAAGGTCAAAGGCGGAAGATTTGTTTGAGCTTAATACTTAAATAATCAAGATTTCCGGGCACCGGTGATACTTGAATCTAGCAGTACGATTATCAGCCCCGTATTCTACGCAAGCAAGGGTATAGGAAGCATACTCCACCACCTCCCCCTTGAACTCCGGACCGTATTGCTTGTATCACCGCGTTCTGGCTATCATACACCTCCTGCAATTCACCGCGCCAATTCTAATATGTCCACGGAATCGTGGCAGGACCTAAACTTCCTGCTTGGGTCGATACTGCTGAAAAAGTAGAACACACAAAAATTAGTTAGCAACGACGCGCACGAGAGTTTGATGCATTGTAATTTACGTCGAGAAAATCAATTCTAGTACCCTCTCAGCACCAAAATTACACCTTCCCATGCCACCGTTTTGTAGATACCGTACTTTTTCAACACAATCGATGGTTTCGGCCTGGTAGGATCGCCCATTAGCCGGCCCCTGACAAGTGGCAATAAAGCCTCGTGACGGAGGTATCCGCCGTTAAATTACTAAGGCGTGCATAGGATAGTCGACATCACGTATACACCTTAGATGTTTATGTAAGCCAAATTCGGATCGCGGAAGAAGCCTTTTAAGATCTTCGGCAATTTCTGAAGCCGGCGCATAAACCGACTCACCGCCGCTCTAAACTGATCTGGACCCGATACCTGCGTTTTCCCGAGATTGTGTTTTTTCAACCAATTCCATACCCATTCATCTGGATTCAAGTGGGGTGAATAGGGCGGCAGAATAAATAGTCTCAGCTTTCCGTCTGTCGTAGCCACAAATTCTTTAACCTTTCTCGATTTGTGCACCGGATGGCCATCCAGTATGAGGAAAATAGGCTTTTTTGCCTTGTAAATGAGTCGTTGCAGAAACTCAATGAATTTGTCTGCGTTAATTTTTCCGTTAAAGGCCATAAAGCGAAGCAGAACTTTTGCACTCACTGCAGAAATCATGTTGACAC
>JASJGW010000098.1:0-3859 GCA_033791305.1 Gammaproteobacteria bacterium
GCTGGCCAATGCGGATACCGCCACGACGGCAGAAGATATTGCCCTGAACAACATCGACGTCCTGGGCAATGACACCGATGACGATGGCGACACCCTGAGTGTCACCGGCGCCACGGCAGCCAATGGCTCCGTTACCGTCAACCCGGACGGCACCCTGAACTACACGCCGAGCGCCAATTTCAATGGCATGGATACCGTTAGCTATGACCTCAGCGATGGCCAGGGTACGATTTTTAATGCGGGTATCGTTAACCTGACGGTCGCACCTGTCAATGATGCACCGATAGGTGACATGCCTGTTGGGCAAACGACGTCCGTGAATACACTGCTGGTATTTTCAAGTCTGGACGGTAACAGTCTTTCTGTTGCTGATCCGGATGGAGCGGGAGCGATGCTGGAGATAACACTTACCGCATCAAATGGCGTACTGAGCCTGTCCAGTACGACCGGGCTAGTCTTCAATGTTGGCAATGGCACTGACGATGCCACAATGACATTCACGGGTAATGCCGCCGCCATCAATGCTGCACTCGATGGCTTGTTGTTTCAGCCTGATGTAGATTTCGAGGGTTTTGCTACGTTGCAGATGGTGACCGATGACCTTGGGAATTCAGGTGCTGGTGGGGCACTGAATGCGATGGATAGCCTCAGCATATCGGTTGTTGCAAACGCTGTAGTTTCGGAGGATCCACCTCCGCCCCTTGACGAAATTATTGTAGATTATCCTGATCTTCCAACACTTGATCTGGATCCTGTGCCACCGGTGTCAACGACAACGACAGAGTCCAGTTCTGTTGGCTCTGATGGATTGCCGGGCCCGGGTGCTGGATCGACATTCAAGAACTTGTCATCTTCAGGTGATGTGACGGTATTTGAATCAATTGCAGCAGCCAGGGACAACGGGCAGCTGAATCAAACTGATGATCGAGCGATTACCACGAGAGTCTGGAATGCGATTACGGACCCGTTGGTCAGTTTGCAGGTGCTCGCGGCACTTCCAACCGGTGCAATGATCTGGGACTTCCTCGATCTGATGACAGATCAGATAACAACGGATGATCCTGAGACGGCAGATTTAAAGGGCTATGTGCTCGGGACAACAGCGACAGGCGTGACGTTTGCCTTCTCGGCCGGTTATGTCAGTTGGCTGCTGCGGGCGGGTTATTTGTCAGCCGCGCTGTTATCCAGCGCGCCGATGTGGCGACAGCTCGATCCCTTGCCTATTCTCTCAAGGCCTACTAAAAAGAAACGTGGAAAGGACGAGGAGGGTCAAGATTCCACGGATTCAGGCGACAGAAAGGTAGAGGATATCTTCAACGCGGATGCTCACTGTAGCTCTGATAAGGAAGTTTCATGAAGCGGTTTACGCCAGTATATAACGTCAGCTTTGGTTTGGTATTGCTGACAGTCAGTCTGCTGCTGATCGGGGATCTGATCGGGCTGGTTCCCAATGCCGAAAAAGGGCTCCTGGAGGGCCGTGGCAAGTTCTCCGAATCCCTCGCTGTGCAGTTTTCTCTCGCCTTTTCTCGCGGCGATACGGAGCTTGTCAAGGCGACTCTCGACACCATGGTCGAAAGAGATGACGAGATTCTGTCAGCGGCTATCCGGAATGTGGGTGGCAGGGTATTTGCGCAGGCAGGTGAACACGAGCACAACTGGATCGAGATCCCGCTGGATAAATCCACTGCTACACATGTACAGGTCCCGATATTTAACGGTAACCGACGCATGGGTACAGTAGAGGTTGTCTTTGATCGGCCACAAGGAAGCGCTAGTGTTTTTGGTTTTGGATCCTCGCTTACGACCATGGTGGTCTTTTTGACGCTGACAAGCTTCTTCGCCTATTTGTTCTTCCTGAAACGAACGCTGCGTGAACTCGATCCGCGTTCTGTTATCCCCGAGCGCGTTAAATCAGCGTTCAATGCACTGGCCGAAGGGCTCGTGATTGTCGATGAAAAAGAGCAAATACTGCTTGCGAATACAGCATTTTCCGACAAGATTGAGGTTTCAGCCGATAAGCTCCTGGGACGCAGGCTATCCTACTTAGGCTGGGTGCACGATAGCAATCAAAACAGAGTTCTGCCCTGGGATGCAGCCCTTGCCAATGAAAAGCTCACCTCGGGTGTTCCCATGAAGTATGAGACTCAACGCAGTGGGATGCTTACCTTTATGGTGAATACCTCGCCTATTACAGATGCCAAGGGTGCCATCCGGGGAGCGCTTGCCACATTCGATGATCTTACCGACCTGGAATCAAAACAGGTGCAGCTCAGGCATACGATCACCACTCTCAATCAATCACAGAAAGAGTTGCAGGAGAAGACCATTGAACTCGAGTACCTTGCAACCCGGGATTCATTAACCGGATGTCTTAACCGGCGTGCCTTTTTTGAAAAGGCGGACCAACTCTATCTGGAAGCAATGCAATCTGGAACAGATCTGGCATGTGTTATGGTTGATATTGATCACTTCAAGTCGATTAATGACCAGTTTGGTCATGCGGTTGGCGACAAGGTGATCCAGTTGGTAACCGGTGAACTCAGGGCGAATGCACGACCCGATGATATCGTAGGGCGCTACGGCGGTGAGGAATTCTGCATTATGCTGCCCGGGGTGGACGGTGCAAATACGGTTACTATTGCTGAGAGGCTCAGGGTTAAGATTAAAAGTGCTACAAGGGGGCGACTTACTGGCGCTGTACGGGTTACGGCCAGTTTTGGGGTTGCAGAAATCAGCGCAGATATTCCGGGTCCAGCAGATCTGGTCAATCTGGCAGACAAGGCGCTCTATATTGCGAAGGAAAATGGCCGCAACCGTGTGATTGCATGGGAAGGTGACTGTATACAGGAACAGTGCGACGACCCTGATCACGCTATTCAAGACGAGATAACACCCGGGACAGGCATCGATGAGCCATTGGCGGATGATCCTCAAGCGTATGTGAGCGCCAGTGATGACGATCATACAGATGTAGAATTGCTCACGCTCCAGAAGCGGATAACCGGGCTGGAGGAAGAATTGGCGTACAGCCAGGAGGTCCTCATTCAACAAGAGGGCCAGGACCCTGTTACCGGACTGCCAAACCGGCTGCTCTTCCGTGATCGGGTGCGTCAGGCGCTGGCGCATAGTCAAAGGAATGGACGCATCGCGGCAGTCATTGTTCTGGATATTGACATGTTCCGGCGCATTAATGATGCGCTGGGATTTGTAATTGGAGACCAGGTGTTGAAAAAGGCCTCCGAACGTTTGCTGAGAGTACTGCGGGATACAGATACGGTTGCATTGATAGATGGCGATGAGGAGAGTTCCACAGTATCACGGACCGGTGCCGATGAGTTCGGAGTCCTGCTTACTGACCTGAAAGACGTCGAGATGATCACCTGGGTCGTAAAGCGCATCCTGGATGAAATGGCGCTACCATCGGAAATTGATGGGCACGAGATATTTATGACCTGCAGCGCGGGTATCAGTCTGTTTCCCTATGATGGCAATGATCCGGATATGCTGCTGCAGCATGCAAACTCGGCACGTTACAATGCAAAGCAGCGCTTCAGTCGAAACAGCTTTACCTTCTACTCTGAAAATCTTAATCAGTCTTCATACAAGAAATTGTGGTTTGAAGGCCAGCTTCACCATGCACTGGAGCTGGGTGAGTTGTCGCTTCAGTACCAGCCGAAGGTTAATCTGGCCACTGGAAAGATAACCGGCATGGAAGCGCTGATCCGCTGGAATAATCCGAAGTTGGGTTTTGTGTCACCGACTGAATTTATCCCGATTGATGAACATACGGGCCTGATACATGAAATCGGATCCTGGGTTATTCATTCTGCCTGTGCACAAGCCAGGCGCTGGAGGGATG
>JASJGW010000099.1:0-4926 GCA_033791305.1 Gammaproteobacteria bacterium
CCACTCTTCGTGCAGAAAGCGGTCAATGTATTCCGGATCATCTTCGTAGTTCACCGACGGCGTCTTCATAATAACCCGGGTGTGTGTTTCCCGGTCCTGTACCAGGTACACCTGAGTACGCTTGCTGGCCTGCAGTTCGCGAATGATTTCATAGCCATCCAGGACCATGCCTGTCTCCAGCGGCGGCGGAAATGGCAATTCCGAGAACTGCTGGTAAAATTCGTACTGGTCCCGGTGCGGCAGCTCCTCAACCTTCAGCAGGGCACATGAAACGTTGTCATGGCTACCCTGTTCCAGCGAACTGGCAACAATGGCACTTGCCGTTTTATCAAGCTCCTTGCCACGGGCATAGATAAATTCTGCCAGTGCCGTGTCATCGAGGTAGTCATGAACACCATCCGTCGTCAGCAGGTATATATCATCAACTTCAACGGGCAGGGAACGGTAATCAATCTCCATGTGGAGTTCGATACCCATGGCACGACTTAGATAGTTCTTGTCCTCCGAGACATGTACGCGGTGATCGTTCGTCAGGCACTCCAGCTTGCCACGACGCATGCGGTAGATACGTGTATCACCGACATGAAACAGGTGTGCAGTTGCCGACTTGATCACCAGCACACTGAGAGTAGTCACCATGGCGCTGGTGGATTCGTAATGGTGGTGACCCTGCGCATACAGCCAGCGGTTCAGTGCTGACAGTATCTTTTCACCGGCCGTCTCTGCACTCCAGGACTCCGGCGTGGTGAAGTAATCCGAGAGAAATCCGCGCACACAGGCATCGGCAGCCTCTTTCCCTGCCTCACTGCCACTCATGCCATCGGCAATGACAGCGGCAATTCCCTTGGTATTCAGTAACGACGCATCCGGTACCCGCACGCCGCAGGCATCGTCATTGGAGTCCTTGATGCCGGCATCGCTGCACTGGCCGCTGGTGACTTTCAGAATGGAAGGCATGACGGGTACTATAACCTGCAGGGGCGCTTTGTTTATGCCCGGCTATTAATCGGGGGAAAACGTATATTATTTAATCGTCTGAACACAGACACAGCTGCAAACCAAAAATTATCACGTCACCTCGATCATCTGCACCGTGCCATCCGGCAACACTTCGGCCATATGCCCTTCCGGCTCATCAAGGAACAGCGCCACAACTACCAGTATCACTACAGCCGCTCCCGCAATCACCATGAAGAAGACCTGGGGAGACACAAAAGAAAACACGGTAAGGAAACTCACAGCACCCACATTGCCATAGGCCCCTGCCATACCAGCCACCTGCCCGGTCAGACGACGCTTCACCAGCGGCACCATCGCAAACACCGCACCTTCACCGGATTGTACGAAGAACGAGCAGAACATGGTAATGGCAACTGCCAGGGTTACTGGCCAGCTGGAATTAATAAGTCCCATCATTAAATAACCCAGCGTCAATCCGACCAGCAGAATCATCATGATTTTCTTACGACCAAAACGATCACTAAGCAGTCCACCACCAGGTCGGGCTACCAGGTTCATGAACGCATAACCGGAAGCAAGCATGCCGGCAGCAACCAATGACAGGTCGAAGGTATCCTTGAAGAACAGCGGCAACATGGAAACCACCGCCAGCTCCGAACCAAAGGTCACCATGTAGGCCAGGTCCAGTACCGCGACCTGCTTGAACTTGTAACGATCAATCTCGGGCACTTTTCCCCTGAATACATGACCGTTGATCTGATAAATACGAACAGCCTGGAAAATATAAAGACCGGCCAGCACTGCGTAGATCAGGCTGGTAGTTGCCTCACCCAGCATACCCAGATTGGCTGGCCCGAGTTTCCAGTTGAGTACGGCCAGGGCGGCATAGAGCGGTACATTCATGATCAGGTAGAGGAAGAAATCGCCCTTGCTGGTCACTTCCATGGCGCCATTCTTCTTCGGCTTGAAATAGGTCGATCCCTTGGGTGTATCGGATACCGAAAAGAAATACACCACCGAATACACCAGTGCCAGCACACCGGTCAGGGAGACGGCATAACGCCAGCCATCCTCACCACCAAACATAAGCGCAATTGTCGGCAGGCTCAGTGCTGCCGCTGCGGAACCGAAATTGCCCCAGCCACCATAGATACCCTCGGCGACGCCAACCTGCCGGGCCGGGAACCATTCACTGATCATGCGAATACCGATCACAAACCCCGCACCGACAAAACCCATCAGAAAACGCATCATGGCGAGGCGCTCGAAACTGTCGGCGAACGCGAAACCGAAACACAGCAGACTGGAGACGAACAGCAGAATGGAATAAACACGCCGCGGCCCGAAGGCATCCACCAGCATCCCGATAATGATACGGGCGGGGATAGTCAGCGCCACATTCAGGATCAGCAGCATCTTAACCTGCTGGTCAGTGAGCTCAAACGCCTCGCGAATGGATGCCATCAGCGGTGCATGACTGAACCACATAAAGAAGGTCAGGAAAAATGCAAACCAGCTCAGGTGCAGGATGCGCGTCTTGCCCGAAAAAGACAGCAGATTAAGCTTTGAATCCGACATGATTACTCCTTTGTAGTCGTGCACCCTTCGTTGGCTGCACTCGATCGCTTTATGTCTACTAGAGCAAGGAGCATGCCAGCACGCCAGGACGCCGTTCCCACGCGCTTGCACACACCCCTGAAACACCTGCTTAACACATCATGTTTTAATTAATAAACAATTGCTTAATACGCATTACAAACGCCTGTGCAGACTGCTAATTCCGGCCGATACCGGATCACAGCACCTGCAGACAGCCGCTGTGCCGGCAGATTGCAGTGCAAAAACTCATCAATCGCACCACACTGGTGCGCCAGTTCCGGCAGCGATAACAATCGCTCAATGGCAGTCCTGTTTTCATGGGCAGTGTAAGATGTGGAAATCAACCGGACTCGATTGCAACCGGTGTCAGATCCGAATGACGCATATGGACTCCTCCTCGGTTAACGCCATATCTGTCATCAATACGCATTTTCCACAATATCTCCGCTCCGCCTGATCCGCTACGATCAGCCCTACTGTCAACAATAGAAATTACGCCTGACTTGATTTGGCGGGAAATACCATGAAAAAATCACAGCTGCTGATTATTGTGTGTACCCTAACTTTGTTCGCTATAATCAGCAGTGCTAATGCGGCAATTATTACCAGTGACGTCACTTCTATTACACGTACGGATACGTCGCATGCTCAACCGTTTGCAGTATCTCCTTCATCGTTTCCTGGTGTAGCACTGACATTAAATATGCCTGGGGATTCTGGCCTGGCACAACGTGATGGGCATTTTGTAGATAGCTCTTCATCAGAAAGTCCGCATACCGGTTCTCATACAAGTTTATGGCTGTTACTGATAGTGGCTTCTGTATTTGGCATACTATCGGAGATATTTCATCGGAAATATTTCAATCAATAATATAATTATTGGCAGTTGCAAATGGTTTTCCTAGTTAGTGTCCGTCCACAAAGAATAACTCTCGCCAAGACGCAAAGATCGCAAAGATCGCAAAGTTATAACGTATCGTTATAAAAAGCATAAACAATTCTTACTTGGCGTCTTTGCGCCTTTGCGAGAGAAATTACAGCATTTATGGATGGATACTAGTTATGTCTTTTCATTAAATATACGTAGTGTTTGGCTTTAACAGCTTGCTGAATCACACCTACTTCCCCGAAACATCGAGAGTCAATAAAAAGGCCGCTGTAATCAGCGGCCTTTTTGCAGCAGTTGCTGTTACACGAGCACAGGTTTACCTTATAAACAGCATTTCCTGATACTTGGGTAACGGCCATAGTTCATCAGCAACTTCTGCTTCAAGCGTATCCGCATGAGAACGAACTTCATCCATCAGACCACGAATATCATGTGCACAGAATTGCATATGCTCTTCTGTCGAAGCAAAATCATGTTTTTCCATGGCTTCGCCGAGTTTTGCTACCGCTGACATCATGGCATTTGCTTCATCGGCAACAGTTTTCGCCGTTGCACTGTCAAGCTCAACCCCTATGTCCGCCAAGCTTGAACCGGTCATTGCAAGATCAGAGAGATGACGAATCGCGGCAGGGTAAATAATCGTCTTGGCCATATCGACAACCAGTTTTGCTTCAACTCCGATCGACAGGATGTATTGTTCCGCATAGACCTCAAAGCGACTTTCCAGTTCGACTGGAGAGAGGACGCCAGTGCTTTCAAAGAGCTTCTTCACAGACGCTTCACGCAACGCCGGTAATGCATCTGCCGTGGTAGGTATGTTCTTCAAGCCACGCTCTTCAACAGCCATCTTGTGCCATTCTCCAGCGTAGCCATCACCGCCAAATACGACATTGCCATGCTTATCCATTAGCTCTTTAAGTACCACGATAACGGCATCTGTCTGGTCTGTACCTTTTTCCAGTGCGGCTTCCAGCTTTTCGGCAATCCAGTCAAGAGAATCAGCCAGCATGGTGTTCATCGTAACCAACGGGCCTGAAACTGACTGTGAGGAGCCGACGGCACGAAACTCGAAGCGATTGCCGGTGAATGCGAATGGAGATGTCCGGTTACGGTCGCCAGGATCGCGTTTAAAGTTGAGGATCTGGTCAAGCCCAAGATCCATAACGCCGCTATGTTCGGTTTTGGCGAGCTTTCCTTCCTTGATGTCCTGGAAGACTTTTTCCAACTGCTCACCCAGATAGACTGACAGGATCGCTGGCGGTGCTTCGTTGGCGCCCAGGCGGTGATCATTTCCTGCGGAGGCAATGGCAGCACGGAGCAATGGTCCGAACAGATGCACACCGCGAATGACAGCACCACAGAACAGCAGAAAATTCAGGTTGTCATGTGGTGTGCTGCCCGGATCCAGCAGGTTACCCTGAGTGGCGTTACCTACTGACCAGCTAACGTGTTTGCCGGAGCCATTGATGCCCGCGAAG